>JAUVON010000250.1 GCA_030599175.1 Desulfobulbaceae bacterium
CAACTTGCAGACTATTCTCCGAGCTCTTGATAAACGTATGGCTGGAATCCCGGAGCGTTATGAAGGGAAGGAAGGGGAATACCAGGATCTTGCTATTTTATGGGAAGACTCTTTTTTCAGCAAATGTTCCGAAAAAAGAGACACGCTTATCACCGATTGTATGATGCCGACTCAGCACATTGTTAAGGGAGGAGATCCTTTACTGAAAGCCTTGTCGATCATGCTACATAGCGATGAGGTTGTTCTGCCGGTTGTGGAAGATGGCGCAGTTGTCGGTGTTATCCGCCTGGAAGAGATATTTACGGCTATCTGCGGAGTCTGCAGGCTGTAATTGAGCTGAACAGCAACAAAAAGGAAGAGATTATGACTCATACAACAATAGCAGTGGCTTTAGCTGAAAGAAGAAAGCCTTTTGATTGGAAACGGCTCATCTTCATGCTTACAGGTATCGGCCTGTTTGCCTTTATTTATTACTGTCCACCCTGGCCTGACGCCGTTGATCCTATGGGTGCACATTTTGTTTTAAGTACACAGGGCAAAGGTGCTTTGGCTGTTTTTGCCTTAGCGGCAACCTGGTGGGTTTTTGAAGTGGTGCCCATTGGTGTTACCAGCCTCACTATCGGTCTTCTCCAGGCACTCTTTTTGATTCGCGAGCCTAAAGTAGCGTTCAAAGACTTTATGGATCCTTCAGTTCTTTTTATCTTCGGTTCTATTGTGATCGGCATGGTTTTTACAAAAACCGGCTTGACAAAGCGCATAGCGTATAAAATGCTCTCCATTGTCGGTGAAAAGACAAGCATGATTTATCTTGGCTGCTTTGTTATGACTGCTGCGTTGACCCATGTTATGGCCCATACTGCGGTTGCTGCTACAATGTTTCCTCTGCTCATGGCAATTAACGCTTTTTATACCAATGAAACCACGCCCACCAAGTTTGGTAAGGGCCTCTTTATAGGCATGGCATATGTGGCAGGTGCGGGGAGTATTGTTACCTTACTGGGCGCCGCTCGAGGTGCGGTTGCTCTAGGTTTCTATAAAGATATCATGGATGTGGATATCAGCTTTTTTCAGCTGACCATGTATATGTTTCCTGTCGGCTGGCTGATGGTTTTTTTACTGTGGGGCTTTTTCATGATTGTCTGTAAACCTGAGCGGGCACGAATTCCAGGCCTCAAAGAAAAAGCTAAGAGGATGTATGGTGAATTGGGTGGTTGGAGCAGAAATGAGATATTAACAGCTGTCATTGTTGTAGGAACTATTCTGGTAATTGCTTTGAAAAATTTTGTCCCTGCCCTTGGCGGATTGGACAAGACCGGGATTCTCCTCTGTTCCACCGTTGCTTTTTTCCTCTTCAACATTCTTGATATCGATGATCTTGAGGAAATTCCATGGAATATTATTCTTCTCTTCGCCGGCGCCATGTCAATTGGTTTTTGTCTATGGGAGACCGGGGCAGCGAAATGGCTTGCTGTTAACTGGCTGGTTCTTTTTCAGAGTTCTCCCCCCATTGTTTTTATAATCGGTATGGCCTTTTTTGTGATGATGATGACCAACTTCATTATGAACGTGGCAGCCATCGCTATCTCCCTGCCTGTGGCTTTAGTCATTGCCCCTTATCTCGGGGTGGCTGGCGAGGTTATTTTATTCTCTTCTCTTATTGTCGCGGGTATGCCTTTCCTCCTGCTGGTAGGTGCTGCACCTAATGCAATCGCCTATAACTCCAAGCAGTTTACCACAGGGGAGTTTGTTATGTACGGTGTACCGGCAAGTATTCTCCTTATGCTGGTTACCTGGCTTGCAGTTTCCGTTATCTGGCCGCTTATGGGTATGCAGGTATTTGTAACACCTACAATGTGACGCAGTTTAATTGCGATAGAGTGTGGACGGAAGGCTCACTGAAGATACATTAAAAATGAAGAAGGAGAAAATCATGCCTGAAGTCTCGCGGAGAATTTTAATTCTTGTCTCAATGTTATTGGCTATCTGGCTATGATGCGAGTATTTATGTTCATTTTCTGGTTAACGGGAATATGTTCTAACTTTACTTTTGAAACGTTTTAAAACAATATAAGACAGCAGGTAAGGTGCCAGGCGGGGGTGCTCTCTGTGTTCTCGGTGGTTTAAGTCGTCTTG
The DNA here is from genome assembly GCA_030599175.1 of Desulfobulbaceae bacterium. Taxonomy (GTDB): domain Bacteria; phylum Desulfobacterota; class Desulfobulbia; order Desulfobulbales; family Desulfocapsaceae; genus Desulfomarina. The sequence continues at coordinate 2,134 of JAUVON010000250.1, forward strand.
TTTCTTATTGCAGCTTTTATGGAGTAAGGCACTCATCAGATAATTGACTTGAGTAATAATATGAAATCCACAACTACCGCCTTTATCGACAAATTAAAGATTTCGGAGATTATAAGTGGAGTCCCGCACGGGATCGCCATTCTGGACAGGGATCTCTGTGTTGTGGAAATGAACAGATCTCTTGAACTTCTCACCGGGTTGACTGCATCTGAGGCAAGGGGTATAAGAGCTGATTTTATATTGCGTTGCAATATTGGCAAGAGCAGTAAACAGTTTCGTGAAGTACTTGAAACAGGGAATTCTCTTTCTGTTACCGGAGACATAATTACTCAGCATCACCAGAAATCTCCTATTCACTTCACAGTTTCTTCCCTTAGGGATGATTCCGGCAAATCTGCCGGCCTCTGTATCTTTCTTGAAGATATATCGGTTCTGCAATCTGTTGACGGGAAAGAATCAAACCTTGACGGGGTAAAAGATATTCTGGGGCGCAGCCCAAAAATGCTGGAAATGTTTGAACTTATGCCTGTTCTGGCCCATACCGATGCTTCGATCCTTATCACCGGAGAAACAGGTACTGGTAAAGATATGATCGCCGAGGCAATCCACAGGGCATCATCCAGAACGCGTCATTCTTTTATTAAGATCAATTGCGGAGCGCTTCCCGAGGCGTTGCTGGAATCGGAGTTATTTGGCCATGTAAGGGGTGCCTTTACCGGCGCAGTAAAAGATAAGCCCGGCTTGTTCAGTCTTGCCCAGAATGGAACCATCTTTCTTACGGAGATTGGAGATCTGCCACTCTCTCTGCAGGTGAAGTTACTTTCTGTGCTGGATGATAAAGAGTTTTTTCCCGTGGGGGGAGTAAAAAAGGAAAAGGTGGATGTTCGAATTATCGCCGCCACTCATCGCCCATTGAGAGAACTTGTCAGGCGGGGTGAATTCAGGGAAGATCTCTTCTACCGACTCAATGTTCTCCGTTTGCATTTACCTGCCCTGCGGGAACGGGATGGAGATATTCGGCTGCTACTCGATCATTTCCTGCGTCAATTAAATACTGATCTGGGTAAATCCATTAAAGAGTATACCAGTAAAGCCATTGAAATTCTAACCTCCTATCATTATCCCGGAAATGTTCGCGAACTCCGTAATATTGTAGAATATGCAGTGCATATATGCCAGGGAAAGAGTGTTAAAAAAGAATGTTTGCCGGAATACGTTTTTTCCCCTCAGGAGGATTCCGGAACAGTGGGGGAGGAGGAGAGGGAACAACCTGGTGCAGGTCAGACTCAATCTCCAGGTTCTGCAGGGGGAGGGTGGAGTGACATTGAAAAAGAGATGATCCTTGATGCTTTAAAAAAAACCGGTGGGAATCGCACTAAAGCCGCTAAAAGATTAGGGTGGGGCAGAACCACCCTGTGGCGGAAACTCAACCGGTACAGTTTAAACTGAACGAAGCAGACTATTATGAAAATTCTCATTACTGTTCGGAAAAACTGGGTAGCACCGCGGTTTGATCTGACCTCTGAAGTAGTGATCGCTTTGTGCGAAGATCAGCATATTCTTGGCAGCCCTAGAACCATATTAATGACACGTCCATCTGCTGAAGAATTATGCGCCTTAATTATTAAAGAGGGTATCAACACAGTCATCTGCGGAGGTATCGAAGATCGTCACTTACAGTATCTTGCCTGGAAAAAAATACGGATCATTGATTCGGTGGTAGGGCCATACGCAGAAGCCCTGAAAGCCGCAATTGCAGGCTTTCTGCAGTCCGGAACCATCTTGCCGGGAGCGAAACAGGGAGTGCCGAAAAATGAGTAACTATTTGAGCAGGTTCAACCATTTTATAGCCAACGTCCTGGGTGGAGTTGATAAAGGTGGGAGTTATAAACGCTTTCGCCTGATGCTGTATGGAGCAATGTTTATTATCTTTTTTGTTCCTCTTCTTATTGCTACAAGTTTGAGTTCTTTAGAACATAAAAAACTTCTGGCAATAAGGGAACAGGAGCAGTTGCGCTGGTCTATTGAGGGCGCCCAGAAGACAATTGAAGCATTTATTCATGAACTACAATCAGTGGTCAGGTTTGTTTCCAGTGAATACAGCTATAAAGAGCTTCTTGAACAGGACAATGTCAGTGAACTCTTTGCTCTGTTAAAGAATCAATATCCCGGATTTGTCGATCTGGGAGTGATTGATCCCAACGGCATTCAAAAACGATATGCAGGCCCTTTCCGCCTTGAAGGCTATGACTATAGTGAGCAGGGTTGGTATGCCAAGGTTCTTACAAGGCAGCTTTATATCAGCGATGTTTTTATGGGGTATCGAAAGCTGCCCCATTTTGTTATTGCAGTGAGCAATAAATTGCCGGGAAGGGAAGAATATTGGGTGCTGCGGCTCAGTATCGATTATGAAACTTTGCAGAATTATGTTTCAACTGTCAGCACCAGAGCTGTTCAGGATGTTTTTCTAGTCAACAACCAGGGATTTCTCCAGACTAAATCAAATATATTTGGTGATATTCTCGAACCATGCCCCTTTTTCACCCGTTATAAAAAAGGTGAGGCTGTCACTCACATAGCAGATTATAAAG
>JAUVON010000006.1 GCA_030599175.1 Desulfobulbaceae bacterium
ATGGATATCCTGGTCGGACATCACATTGGACTGGATATGAGCTTTCTGCATGACGCAACGAGGAAAGTTCTCAATGGCGCGCTGGACAACCCGGGTATCGATACCATGCGAATGGCCAAAGGATATAAACGGGTCATGCTGGGCCACTATCATGACATGGGGGAAATGTCGCCAAGATATAACCTGAAGGATCTCAGCCATGACTTCAATTTGCCATGTTTTGAAGCCCATGACGCTCTTGAAGATGCCCTGCAGACAGCCTATCTATTTTTGTTTCTGACAAAAAAATTCAAAGCAGGGGGCTTATTCTCCCTTCGTGACCTCTACCTTGCCGATCGTTCGGGAGAAATGACTGGCGAGTAGTTTTACCTTATTGAATTTACAGTAACAAAAATATTTCCGACTTATTCATCTACTCGTTCCGGAGGGAAAAGTCGTGTCAGGAAGGATCGTTTTTGAACCGGTTGATTCAAGAGTATATTAAGGTTATCCTGCGCCGTATAATTTCTATCCCAGAGGGCAATAGCCTTTTCGTAATTTTGCCGTGCCTCCCCCAACTCTCCACGATATCTGTTGATCATTCCCAGGTTGGTCAATGAGACAGAGATCCTGCGGGGTGTTTCAATTTGTGCATCCGCTATACTGTCTACTCTTTTTTTAACTACTTTGTCTATACTCATACCGGCGAATGCCGGGTCATCAGCTTTGAAAAATGGCGCGATGCGTGTTTTAATCTGCTCTTTTGACAGGTTTCCCATATCAGCGAGCCATTTTTCATAAATATCAATTGCCTGCCTGGTATAATCCACTGCTGACTGAAGGTATTTGTTCATTGCTGCCTGGTCGATATCTTTTTCAGTAAGCAGAGTCGTTTCAAGTTCAACGAGGTAGACTGTCGCCTTATTGTTAAGCAGTACACCTATCTCGTAAGACGACTCATAGCCGGGGGTGTCGCGATAGATGTCAAGCATAGTGTCGAGCATCCTCAGGGCTTCAACATATTCGTCACTTTCCAGTTCCTTATCATACTCCAGGAAAAGCGTTTTGGCCGGCATAATACGAGGATCCTCAGCACTGTTGATGTTCTCATAGTATAAATAGGAACCGATGAAAATGGTGGCTGTGATAGTGAGAGTCATCGCAAGGACTTTCTTTGTGCCTGGTTGCATTGAAAACTGTTACCTCAGGTAGTGTCTTAAAAAAAAACCGGCCTCCCCATACCATTATGAAGAGACCGGAAAACTAAAAACTATTAAATCTACTGCCTCATGCCGTGAACTTCTTCCGCCAGATGCTTCCTGATAGGCTCAGGAGTTGGTTCCCCCATACCTGAGAAAACAATATTAGCGAGAATGGCGAGTGGAGCAGCGATCCAGGCAAAATACCATGGATTCAACCAGTAGCCGACAAAGGCAGCGCCGGGAAGAGCTACCCCGAATTTAGCACAGATAAAGTAAAATATAGAAAATACTGTGAAAAATCCTCCGACTGTAAGACTGGCAATACCTCCCGACCTGTTAGACCCACTCCACCAGATTCCAAGCAGGAACAGTGGGAAAATCGTACAGCCGGCAATGGAAAATGCAAGGGCAACAAGCTGGGCAACGAGTGCCAGTTTCAAGAGAGCAACAAGCATAACACCCACGGCCATAACAACTGTGGCTATTTTGGCCATCCTTACCTGCTGGTCACCTGTTGCTTCAGGGTTAATGATCTTAAAATAAATATCATTTGCAAACGCCGAGGAACCTGCAACCAGAAGGCCGGAGACAGTTGAAAACGCAGCAGAAACTGCACCTGCAGCAAGGAAACCGACGATTATCGGATTTACAGAACCAAGCTGCGCGGTATAGACCACGATGGCATCTTTTGCCAGCGCGCCTACTTCCGGACTGGAGGAAAGAATCTTACCAAATGCGGAGTAGAGCGGAGCAGTCCAGTAAAGCAGACAGATGAAGAACAGTCCCCAGGTTACAGACCAGCGGGCATCAGCCGGTTTGGGTACTACATAAAACTTCTGGATAACATGGGGTAAGCCGGCAGTACCGATCATCAGTGCGAAACATGTAGCCATCCACTGGAAAAAATCCTTGCCGGTAGCAGTATCCCAGGGCATGGCAAATTCCGGGCTGGGAACCGTCTGCATGGCATGACCAAAAGAGTTGACAAACGGGGTGGCATTACCTGCCACGATATCCGAAACAACGCGGCCATAGCCGAGTTCGGGAATGAGCCAGAAATACTTAAATTTGAAGGTCAAAATAAAGGCCGGAATCAGGAAGGCAGTGATCAGAATGACATACTGTACAATCTGATTCTTGGTAACACCGAGCATACCGGAGACGAGGGTATAGGCAAGAACAACAGTTCCACCGACGATAACCGATGCTGCATACGGCATGCCAAAGATCCATTTGAACATCAGGCCGATACCGCCAAACTGACCAACGGTGTAACAAAATGAAATAAAGATTGCGATAATTGCCGTCCAAAACCGCATTCCATTGGAATAATAACGATCACCAATAAAATCTGTGGCTGTATATTTTCCAAAACGCCTGATCTGTGAGGCCATAAGCAGCAGAAGCAGACAGTATCCGCCGGTCCAGCCTACCACGTAAGACAAGCCATGATAACCACTGCCGTACATGATTGCAGCCATACCGAGAAAAGAAGCGGCAGACATCCAGTTTGAGGCAATAGCCATACCTGCACCAACCCTGGAAATGGAACGTCCAGCGGCATAATAATCAGAAGTACCCTCGGCCTTGTTCATAAACCCGACCCATAAAAACAGCAGGATACAGGCTGTAAGGATAATGGCCGGTACCAGCTTGAAGCTACCCTCAAGCGCAACTCCTGCAAACGCAGGGGAAGCAAAAAATACCATGGCCGGTAGTAAGAATAATAACGCTTTACATTTGATTTTATTCATTTTCACCCCTCCTATTCGAATGATTTTTCCATTTCATATTTTTTCATTAATCCGTCGATTTTAAAACAGTACACAAGACAGATAAGTACGAACAATGTCAGCAGCAAAAGTGCCGTGTACAGATAATGAAATGGAAAACCGAAAACGATAGTATCGGTGAGGAATGACTGATTATGGATGAAAAATTTATCCATAACCGGCTTAAGAGCCTCGTCGGTCATAGCCAGCTTGTCCGGACTGACTTTTATAAGGGCATAAGGTACCACAGCCATCATGGCTGGATTTTCGGTAATCCCCAATGCGGTATTAATAAAACCCACATCAACCTTACTGTCTGAGGCTGCCTTGGTGGCGGCTGCCAGAAGGGTCTCTTTCGCATCACCGGGAAGAAGATCATACACGGTTGAGGTAAAAGCAGTCTTTAAGGCGTCATTTTTCAGCAGAGCACCACTTTTGCCAAGAAGGGCAAGATACGTATTTGCAGCTGCAACCTTTTCCTCAGCTGTAGCACTACCATCAGCAAGTTTTGGAGCAATCTGCTGATAAGCCACGTAGGTGGCCTCGGGGGTCGGGGTTTCCATAATTTTCAGCAGAGTTTGAAATCCGTATGTGGCTAAGAACCATATGGTCAGTCCAATGATAATTGCCCTGATGTTCTCCTTTAAGAATGGTGTTGATGGCTTGAAAAAGTTAACTTCATAACTCCTACTTTCTTCCATTGTACTCCTCCTTTTAATTGACGGCTTTCTGTTCTCGGAATAAACTCTATCCCCTCTTCCAAAAACAACCAATCCCTTAGTAATACGGGCATGCTTCACACCGGACATCATCCCTACGGCTGGCCACATCAGCGTGACCCTGCCATATTAAAGAATGTCAGGTTGGTACAACAACTAAAGACAGTTCAGAATTTTTCTCGTCAATAAATTTCTCGTTTCTACTCATGCTCAATACCAACAGCTTACTACTGACTGCGCAAATTGAATTACAGCCACTCTACCTAGGAGGCTGTCCGAGAATGCATTTTCGGACAGCCTCCTAGAGTTCAGTTGGTCATTCATCAATTTTATTTATCAAATATTTAAGCAACACTCAAGTAAAAAAACTGGTATGGCTAAACATTAATCCCTTAATTTCCGTTAAAGATAACTAATCTCATTTCGCCCTGTTACACGTTCATGCGAGTATTTAACTTTTAAATGTAATACTGAATCATTTTCGGCCGGATTGAATCATAATTCCAAATGATTTCGGCAAAAGGATCCGTCTACTTACCTCCGTTATCATATATTTTCTGCCAAGCGAGCGCTCAATCTAGATGGAATAAACACGAAATTAACAGCTCTTGAGAAGTTTTGTGAAAATGAAATTCTATTTTTGATTAGCCGATGACTGGAGCCCAAAAAAAAGTCTCTGAGGTGCTATAAATTGTCAGGCATATTGCTGCTCTTTAGAACTCTTTTTTACTGTTACTCCTTCCTGCTTGACATACTCATTAATACGAAGTATTTTTCCTTTCTTTTGAGTTTGGTAATGACAACAGATTCCTCCCCCTGTCAGTGGTGGTGGAAGTCTGTTTTTTTATATGATGAAATAATCTGACAAAATAAACAGCAGGAAGCTGACACAAACCATTTTTCGGTTTTTTGCTGGTATTGCTTTGTACTCTCTTTATGTTTGAAAATTTGACAGACAGGCTCGAAGGGGTATTTAAAAAACTCCGGGGCCATGGCAGGCTTACTGAAGATAACATCCGGGAGGCGATGCGTGAGGTGCGCGTAGCCCTGCTTGAAGCAGATGTAAACTTCAAAGTTGCCAAAGATTTTGTTGCACTGGTAACCGAAAAAGCCATAGGAAGGGAGGTTTCCAAAAGTCTTTCGCCGGGGCAGCAGATCATCAAGATAGTCCATGAGGAGCTGGTAAATCTTCTGGGGACTACTACAGAACAGATACAACTCGATGGACGTCAGCCTGTTATTATTATGATGGCAGGTCTCCAGGGATCAGGAAAAACAACGACCGCCGGAAAACTTGCTGCAATGCTCAAAAGCCGGGGGAGAAAACCCTACCTGATCCCCGCGGATATTTACCGTCCGGCAGCCATTGAACAACTCCAGGTGCTTGGAAGACAGATCGATGTCCCGGTACATCCTTCAACACCTGATATCAAGCCTGTAGATATCTGCAAACATGCAGTCAACGAGGCAGCACTCAAAGAATATGACACCCTGATCATTGACACCGCCGGACGCCTTCACGTTGACGAAGAGCTGATGGGAGAACTGAAAGATATCCAGTCTGCAATACCGCTTACCGAGATACTCTTTGTGGCCGACGCCATGACCGGCCAGGATGCGGTAACAGTTGCAGATAAGTTTAATCAGGATCTTGAGATTTCAGGAGTTGTACTGACCAAGATTGAAGGTGACGCCCGGGGCGGGGCTGCCCTTTCCATCAAGCATATCACCGGCAAACCGATTAAATTCGTCGGTATCGGTGAAGGACTCGATGCCCTGGAAGTTTTCCATCCGGACAGAATTGCCTCCCGCATCCTTGGCATGGGTGATATTCTCACCTTAATTGAAAAAGCTGAAGCGGTAGTTGATAAAAAGGAAGCAGACAAGCTAGCCCAGAAATTAAAAAAGAACCTGTTCACTCTTGAAGATTTTCTTGACCAGATTCAACAGATCAAGAAGATGGGATCCCTTGAACAGATTCTTGACATGGTTCCCGGTATCAACAAGCTCAAACAGCTTAAAGATGCTCCTAAACCTGATGAGCGAGAACTTGTCAAGACGGAAGCAATTATCCGTTCGATGACGTTTAAGGAAAGAAAAAACCACAAAATCATCAATACCAGCAGACGCAGTCGTATCGCAGCAGGATCAGGCACTACCTTGACCGACGTCAACAAAGTACTGAAAAGTTATACCCAGATGCTGAAAATGATGAAAAAAATCCGTGGTAAACCCGGGGCTATTATGGGCCGCAAACGCAGAAAATTGCCGAAAGGCATGAAGAGAAGATAAAGGGTTCTGAGCTGAATCTGCTCAGGAAATCATAGGGTAAACCTGTATATATTAACCGGAGGAATAACCGGAATGGCAGTACGTATTCGATTAACTCGATTTGGCAGAAAGAAAAAACCTTTCTATCGTATTATTGTTGCAGACAGCGAAGCAAAACGTGATGGAAAATTCCTTGACATTGTCGGTACCTACGACCCGCTCCAGGATCCGGCTGCAATAAAAATTGACAACCAGAAGCTTGAGAACTGGCTTGGCAAGGGTGCACTCCCTACCACAACCGTCATGAGTTTGATTAAAAAAGCCTCAGTTGCAGAGTAGTACAATGCAAGAACTTATAGTCTGCATTGCAAAATCACTGGTCGATCAACCGGATGAAGTGAATGTTACACTGACGGAAGAAGATGATACAGTGACTATTGAACTGAGTGTTGCACCTGAGGATCTGGGAAAGGTGATAGGCAAGCAGGGCAGAACAGCCCGTGCCATGCGTTCACTGCTCTCAGCTGCAGCTGCAAAATTTGACAAACGATCCAGGCTTGAGATCTTAGAGTAGCTGTTTTCCGGTTATGGTGAAGGACTATTCTTATCCCACTGAGAGTTTTTTGCTCCTGGGAAAGATTGCCAAAGCTCATGGCATGCGGGGAGAGGTAAAGATATTCCCTTTCTCCGGACAGCCAGAGAATATCAGGACATACAGAGAACTTGTTCTGGTTAACAGTAAAGGTGACTTGTCGCCACCTTTGGCGATTCTAGGCTGTAGAGTCCAGGGGAAAGTGGCAATTACCAGCCTCGAATCAATCACCAACCGTGATAAAGCGGAGGATATTGAAGGCATGGGGGTACTGCTTGCCAAAACAAATCTTCCTGAACTTACGGAAAATGAGTTTTACTGGCACCAGTATATCGGTAAAACAGTGAGAGATCTGAAAGACCGACAGATAGGGAAAATAGAAGCTATTTTCCCCAGCGGCAGTCAGGACATAATGGTTATCAATTCCGGTACTGAAGAAATACTCGTTCCGATTTCGAAAACCATTGTGGTAAGAGAGAGCAGCGAGGAGATAACCATAGACCCTCCACCAGGACTGCTGGAACTCTACACCGACTATTCCGGTGAGCGGGACAATTAAATTCCCGGATGATATTTGACATAGTAACCATTTTCCCTGATCTCCTTGATTCTCCTCTTAATGAGGGTATCCTCAAGAGGGCCAGGCAAAAGGGCCAGATCGAAATCAATCTGGTTGATATTCGTAATTTTACCTTTGACCGCCACCACACCACCGATGATAGGCCATTTGGCGGTGGTGAAGGTATGGTAATGAAAGCTGAACCCCTTGCTCTGGCAGTCGGGCAGAGAAGGAAAGTTAACCCTTCAGGGAAAGTAGTACTGCTCAGTCCCCAGGGAGTGAGATACGATCAAACCGTCGCCCGGAAACTTTCCCGGGAATCAGGCCTTATTCTTGTTTGCGGAAGATATGAGGGTGTTGATGAGCGGTTTCGTATGGAATATGTGGATGAAGAGATTTCCCTGGGAGATTTTATCCTGACCGGAGGAGAGCTCGCGGCCATGGTGATCATTGACTCTGTTACGCGTCTTCTACCCGGTGTTCTCGGATGTGCTGACTCAGCAGATAAAGATACCTTCAGCAGAAACCTGCTGAAGCATCCCCAGTATACCAGGCCACGGGTTTTTAATGGAACAGAAGTACCGACAGAGCTCCTCTCGGGTGACCACGAGTTGATTGCAACTTACCGTTTTGTTGCTTCAGTTAAAAGGACACTGCAGAGACGTCCGGAATTGGTAAAAAAAGAACAATTCAGCAACCGTGAACTTAAGATATTACAGCAACATGGCCTCTACCAAAAGGTAGTACAGGTACAAAGAGATAGAGAATAAGATGACGTACCAGGGTGCAACCAGTTTAAATTTAGCCCTTATACATCATCCTGTAGTAAATAAAAGGGCTGAAATAATCGGTTCTGCCGTGACTAATCTTGACCTTCATGATATAGCACGAATGGCACGAACTTTTGGAGTTGCAAATTATTATATTACAACTCCCTATAAGGACCAGCAGCATTTGGTGGAGGAGTTGCTGACCCACTGGCGGACTGGTCATGGATCCACTTATAACCCTGCAAGAAAAGAGGCCCTGAGTATAGTCAGCCTGCTTGACTCCATTGATGAGGTTATAGAGCAACTGACCAGACAGTATGGGAAAAAACCTCTGGTTATAGCCACCAGTGCGGTTAAACAGAGTAATTTGATATCCTTTGGTGAACTACGCGGGAAAATAGTTGAAAAGGAGCCTGTTGTCCTGCTTCTCGGTACGGCCCACGGCCTCGCCCCTGAAGTTATGCAGAACGCGGACTGGGCGTTGCCGCCAATAGCCGGGGCAGCAGACTACAACCATCTTTCAGTCCGATCAGCCGCATCGATTATTATTGACAGGCTGCTGGGTTCGAGAGAAGAATAAGATTAATATACTAACTGGTGTCTTTTTATAGACACCAAAACTAGAGAAAACAAAGATATTATGAGCACAGTAATAGAGAGAATCAACCAGGAGCAGATGCGGCAGGATCATCCCGATTTTCGACCGGGTGATACAATAATGGTGTATATCCGCATCATTGAAGGAAATAAAGAACGTGTCCAGGTCTTCCAGGGCGTAGTTATCAAACGCAAACGGGGCAGTATGGGTGCCTCCTACACCGTACGTAAAATCTCACACGGTGTAGGCGTGGAAAAAACATTTGCCCTGCACAATCCCCGTATTGAGAAAATCGAGCTTGTTTCCAGGGGGCGCGTGCGACGCTCTCGCCTTTATTATCTGCGTCAGCTCAAAGGTAAAGCAGCACGTATTCGTGACCGTGGCATAACCCGCTGAAAAAGTACCTTATATAAGGACGGCTTCGTAAAAACCCTCCATCCGGAGTCTCGCAGACTCGCTTGTGAAGTTTTTTACTTAGCCATCTAACCCGAATAAATCGGAATTTTTCTTACAACACAATGTTGGTAAGTCCCACAGAAGTAACCCCCCGGGAAGAAGATAATTTCCGCTTTGAACGTCTTCTTTATGCCTGTGGATTTCTTAAGGTCGCAGGATGTGATGAAGTTGGCCGGGGGCCTCTGGCAGGTCCCGTGGTTGCCGCATGTGTTATCCTTCCCCAAGACTGCGATCACTCAATTTTCCTCGACTCCAAAAAACTCACTCACTCCAAAAGAGTTGTTCTGAATCATACATTGCAGGAAATCGGTGCTGTTGTCGGAATCGGTCAGGTCTCAGAGAAGAAAATAGATGACATAAATATTCTCCAGGCTTCATTACTTGCCATGAAACTGGCTGTTGACAGCCTGAGCGCAGGCGGTGATGATCCCGACTATCTCCTTGTTGACGGGAAATTCCCTATCCCCCTTGCCACCACCCAGGAAACCCTTATAAAAGGTGAGTCCAAAAGTGCATCAGTCGCCGCAGCATCCATAGCTGCAAAAGTTGCAAGAGACCGGCTTATGGTTGAACTCCATAAAAAATACCCTGTTTATAATTTCACCCAAAACAAGGGCTATCCCACCAGAGAACACCGTCATGCCATTCTCGTCCACGGTCCGAGTCCCGTCCATCGATATTCCTTCAGAGGGGTAAAAAAGGATGGTTGATAACCGTCAAAACCTCGGCGAAACCGGGGAAGCAATAGCCTCAACATTTCTTAAGGAAAACGGGTATACAATCCTCACACAGAATTATCGCCGCAAATTTGGTGAAATTGATATCATTGCCAGAGAAGGTGATTATCTTGTCTTCATTGAAGTAAAGACTAGAACAGGGGTTTCCCACGGACACCCGTTCGATGCGATCACCGTTAAAAAGCAAAAACAGATCAGTAAAGTTGCGCAATGTTACCTGGCAGAGAATAATCTCTTTGATACAGCGGCAAGATTTGATGTCATATCTGTTATCATATCGAAAAACAGCCCGGTAAATATAGAAGTGGTGACAAACGCTTTTGATCTTTGCTGAACAATCTACCCTTTTACCCGCTATGCTTATTTTATTTTCACTGCACACTGCCTGATATGACGACTATCGGTATAACAATGGGATGCCCGACAGGTATCGGGCCAGAAATCATCCTCCGCTATTTTGATCAACGGTCCAGTGATCCTTTCTGTAACCCTGTTGTTCTTGGAGATCTGGCTGTGCTGGAGAAATGCAGAAATGAATTGGATTTTACCGTTACACTAACCCCATGGCTGCCCGATACTCCTCTGCCCGACAGTACTATACCCGTCATTCAGTTGTCCTCACTCTCTGCTGACACCGTTCAATGGGGAAAACCAACTCGAGCCACAGCAGATGCTATGGTAGCCTATATAAAAAAAGGGGTAGAGTATACGCAGCAAGGGTACCTTGACGGGATTACTACCTGCCCCATCTCCAAGGATGCCCTGAACAGTGCTGGCTATACTTTTCCAGGCCATACGGAAATGCTTGCACACCTTACAGCAACTGAAAACTACGCGATGATGATGGCCGGCAGCAAGCTGAGAGTTACCCTGGTGACCATTCACTGCCCCCTCAGTGAAGTTCCGGCAGCAATGTCTACTCAGCGTATCCTCCAGCTTATCCGAATTACCCACAAGGCACTGAAGGCAGATTTTAATATACAAAAACCACGAATTGCTGTGGCCGGACTCAACCCTCATGGTGGAGAAAACCGACTGTTTGGCAGTGAAGAGTTCCATGCCATATCACCGGCTGTATCTCTTGGATGTGATGAGGGGATTGATGTTTCAGGCCCCTATCCGCCTGACACTGTTTTTTTTAAAAGTGCCCGGGGAGACTATGATGCTGTAGTCTGCATGTACCACGACCAGGGCTTGATTCCATTCAAACTCCTTCATTTCAATGACGGTGTCAATGTGACACTGGGGCTACCTGTTGTTCGCACATCTGTCGACCATGGCACTGCCTACGATATTGCAGGTAAAGGTGTCGCAAGTTCTGACAGCTTAAGCGAAGCTGTCAAGCTTGCTGCTGAAATCAGCTGTAATCGGACAAGACACAATGCCTTGGAGGCTGTCCTGAAAGGATAAAAGAAATGAATGACAACAAAAAAAAGGGACTGCTGATTGTTTTCGAAGGAACCGACGGCACCGGCAAATCTACCCAGTTGCAACTCCTTTATAAGGTCTTGCGTGACAAGGGCTATCCTGTTGTAGCAACACGGGAGCCAACCGATGGGAAATATGGCCGTGAAATCAGACAACTCTACATAAACCGTGAAAAATACAGCCATGAAGAAGAGTTAGAACTTTTTCTGAAGGATCGCAGAGAGCATGTGGATGAACTCCTCAACCCGGCCCTGAGACGTGGAAAAATAATATTATGCGATAGATATTTTCTTTCAACGGCTGCTTACCAGGGAGCTATTGGTTTTGACCCTGAAACTGTGCTGACCCTTAACAGTTTTGCCCCCGAACCTGATCTCGCGCTACTTTTCCAAACACCTGTTGACATAGGCGTAACCAGGATTATATCTGGTAGGGGAGACACTCTAAACGATTTTGAACAGACTGAGAACCTGAAAAAAGTTGCCGAGATATTTTCGGGAATTGATCGTCCATACATAAAAAAAATTGATGCAACAGGCTCAATTGAATCTGTTCATCAAACAGTGATGGGGCATATTGCCACCCTCTTTGCCAGTTCCTCATTTCTCCCATTAGTACCTTACTCCTGAACTTCTGTCATAAAAAACAAGAGATAAGCGTAGACTTCGAACTGAGGAGTGTATTTTAAGATTATGCTGTTCCATTTACTTTCAAGGTACTTATCCAGCGAGACTGGAAGTTTTCCGACTAGTCGGGTTAAATTAGAAATGACCCTCCTCCGTCCATGCCTGCTTCTGATTTTCTGCCTGCTCATTGGATCCTGTTCCTTTAACCGGACTGCAACTCTTGAGCAGGTTGAAGAGGAGGATCGTGATCTCTCCTGCTCCTATTTTTATTTCCTCTGGGGCTCCCACGCGGAAATCAGTGAAAGATATACGGAAGCCTTTGAGGCGTATGAAAAAGCACTTATCTGTGACTCAAATGCCGATTATGTTAGACGTAAAATCCCCATACTCCTCCTTAAGATGGGTGAAACAGGAAAAGCTATTGCTTGGCTGCAGCAGGCCATAAAAGAACAACCGGGAACCATCCCTTTATATCTTTTTCTGGCCAACCTCCACATCCAGGAAGATAACTCCGACGAGGCTATTCTTTTATATGACGAGGTCTTAAAACTAGAACCCGGCAATGAAGATGTACAGCTGCGCCTAGCCTTCCTCTATACGCGGCAGGAACAATATGCAGTTGCAGAAGATATTTTAAGGAAGCTGAGTAAAAGGAATGCTGAACACTATTTTGCCCATTTTTACCTGGCCAGGCTGCTGAAGAAAACAAACCGCCATGTGGAGGCAGCAGTTGAATTTGAAAAGGCACTTTCCCTGAACTGGTCAAAAGAGCTGGCCTACGAAATCGGCCATTTCTACACGACACAGCATCTATATGAAGATGCATTGAGGATATATACTTCCATTACTGAAAACGATCCATATGACGAGCGGGCCATCCTGAGTCGAATTCAACCACTTCTCGACCTGAACCGCAGTGATGAAGCACTGGCAGACCTTGAACAGATACGCCTTTTCAGCCAGGACAAACCAGCCATCGACCTGATAGCAGCAAAAATCCTGTTAAGGAAAAAAGAATCTGACAAGGCCCGGGAGATACTCATCCAACTTACTGAAAATACGGACAATTCAGAACCTCACTATCTGCTTGGGCTACTGTTCTTCCAGGAAGAAAAATATGATTCAGCTCTCCACCATCTTGCGCTGGTCAAGCCGGAAAATGAGATCTTCGAAGAATCAACATACCTGCAGACCCGGATCTTCAAAATACTGGGTCAACCGGATAGAATGAGAGAACTGCTGGAGAAGTATATTTCAGACCCGGCAAGCCGCAGTCCACTTTTTTTCGCCCTGCTGTCATCCCTCTATCAAGATCTGGGAAAAACTCAGTCGGCAGTTGCTCTTCTTGAAACTGCAACACAAATATACAGTGAAAACCCTCAACTCTTCTTTGAATATGGTCTGTTGCTGGAAAGAAACGGTATGTATCAACAGGCAATCATCAATATGGAAAAAGTGCTTGAACTCCACCCTGATCACGCCGAGGCACTCAACTTCATCGGCTACACCTGGGCCGACAATAATATGAACCTTGAACGTGCACTGGACTATATCAGTAAGGCTATGGAACTTAAACCGGATAACGGTTATATAACAGACAGTCTTGGCTGGGTCTATTTTCGACTGGGAGAACTTCAAAAAGCGGCAACAGCCCTTGAAGATGCATTAGAGCTGGAGCCGAACGATCCGCATATATATGACCACCTGGGGGATGTCTACTCCTCCCTTAATGAAAAAGTGAAAGCACTTCAGACATATAAAAAAGCGTATGAACTGTTTGAGGACGAGAAAAAACGAGCAAGAGTGAGAGACAAAATTGATTCACTCAAGAAACTTCTGGAAAAGTAGTCACAATCTGACATTCTCACTTTTCCTGTTTTGCCTGATATGTTCCGGCTGTGCCCGAACACCATGGACAGCCCCTTTAGATGCAAGACAGGCGGACAGTATCGTCCAATTCCTGCAATCAGACAATCTCCGTGCAGAATCCTGCCCGGAATCCATTGATGGTGACATCTCTCTTTCCTATCGGAATGTCTTCGATAAAAAAAATATGGCAGGATATTTTCAACTCATCTCCCCATCCTTTATAAAACTCGTTGTATCCAACCCTTTCGGCCAACCGGTTCTGATATTGACAAGTGATCAGAAAAGTTTCCAACTCATCAATACTATGAAAAGGATGTACATCGCCGGTAGTCTCTATTCCTATGGATTGCAAAACGATATCCCTCTCGCCCTGCTCAGGGGTAACTGGCAGGACTGGATAAGAGGGACAATCAGTGTTAAACCTTCTACCATCACCAATGTCCGTGGGGACGCAGAAAACAGGGGAAGCTGGGTTACAGTTGAAAGCGAAGCAGAGGGCAATTTTCTGAGGACCCATCTTTTAATAGATCCCGAAGAGGGTGTTCTCCTGTCACGAATAATTGAGGATGATAAAGGCAATCGCCTTAGTGAGTTTACCTACAATGACTGGGAGTCGGTGGGGGCCTGCAGACAACCTTATACAGTCAGGGTTACCGGCCTTGAGTATCATACTGAAATAACTATAAAATTATCTGAAGTGCTGATTGCTGAGAAGGTGGCTGAAAATGAGTTTCTGTTAACAGCTCCGGCGAACTATCTACAACAGATTATTCCGTAGCCAAGTCTGAATTTTTAACTACTTCAGGTTGCAATTCATTTACAATAATAACAAAGAGGTTATCATTTTTAAAAAATACCTGCTGTAGATCATAATCTCTGTCGGCCGAGAGATCCAGAGAAACTCTCACCTTGTCCGGCCCCTTATGTTGAGTGGTACGAATACGTTCGACAAATTTACCATTTGCAAATATTTCTTTATTCACATCAGAACCAAGCTGCATATCCATAAAATCACAAAGGACACGGGGAGTCTCCTTCTCAATCGCTGATACTGTAGGAGGGAAAAAATCGTTCAACCGAAAGATAACCATCTCACCCTTATTCGACGAATCATCAAATGTAATTTCAAGCAGTTGGGGATCTCCTTCATGCCCGGTTGCTCCGGTTTCTTCCGGTGGCACCGGTTTCTTCAGGACTGCTGCAGGTGGGACAACTCTCTCCGCTTCCGGTTCAACATCGACAACCTTCGGTTCGACATCGACAACCTTCTTCTCAGTTACAGCTTGAACCTTAACCTCCTCCTGCTCCACCTTTTTAACCTCAGGAGAAGACAGAGTAAGTGTTAAAGTATTGGACTGATCAGAAAAACTCTTTTCATACGTACTCTTATGGCCACTGGAGAGATCAATAACAACCCTCGTCTTCAGAGCCGGAGTCTTATGTACTCCTATGCGAATTCCGTTTGCCAGTATACTTTCCGGCAATGGTATAACACTTTTCCCTTTATAAAGAGCTTGCGGAAAATCTATAACCAGACGAGGATTGTCTCCCTTTATCCTGAAAATTTTCGGGGTTCTATGACCACTCAGTTTTATAGCTACACTTTCTCCTTTGTCTGTTTCAGAATTGTATAAAATTGATTCTATATCAACAACCGCCGTCAACTCAGCACAATTTGCCGACAGGGGGAAAAAAACCAGACCAGCAATAAGAAAGAAATAACAACTAACCCGAATAAATCGGAATTTTAAACGACCTTCCTCGATTTCTTGTTTTTTATTACTGCTTTTATGGAGTAAGGCACTAAAACACTTCATGAGGCAAATCCTTTTTTGTGTGCTATCAAATGGTTATACCCATACTCCTGCATAGATTCTCTGATTACATCATCCTGACTTGAAAAATCAATCAAATTTCAGTAAATGAAGGAGTTGGCAAATAAAATGAACTCGTAAAAAGGTCATTCGAAGTTATCAGATGGCTAAGTTAAAAAGTTTGATATACAAGGCGTAGTGTTTTTGACAGATATTTGGCTATACATGTGGTATGCCAAGTGTCTGTCAAAAACCTGCAACGCAGGAGATCGGACTTTTTACGACGCCATCAAATAAGAGAAGAATAACTGAGATAGAAGTCTTGTCAACGCATATTATCTCATATGATCTGTAATGTATTTAAAAAATGACGGACAGTAAAATACTTCCCTACGTTACAAGGCCCGGTCGATATCTGGGCCGCGAATATAACTCAATTGAAAAACCATGGGAATCGGCTCAGGTCAGATGTGCTCTCATTTTTCCTGACCTGTATGAAATAGGTATGTCCCACCAGGGACTGCAGATACTTTACCACATACTCAACAGCAATGAAAAATTCCTGGCAGAACGATGTTATTGTCCTGATATCGACGTAGAAAATCTGCTCAGAGAAAAAAAACAAACATTAACCACACTCGAGTCAGGCCATCCTCTAACCGATTTCGATCTACTTGGTATTACCCTCCCCTACGAACTTTGCTACAGCAATATTCTTACTATTCTTAATCTGGCAGGTCTGCCTTTCTGGGCCCGTGAGAGAAGCATTTCTCACCCTCTGGTTATTGGGGGGGGAGCAGGTGCATTAAACCCTGAACCCATCGCAGATTTTTTTGATGCTGTCCTGCTTGGCGATGGTGAAGAAGCAATAGTTGAAATCGCTGAAATTGTCGGGCAGGAAAAAGAAGCTGTAAGTAACAGAGCAAGGCTGCTCGACAGACTCAGTGAGGTAAAGGGTGTCTATATCCCTTCTCATTTTAGTCCACAATACGATGAAAATAATCGTATTGCTGAAATAAAACAGCTCGGTGGCTGCAATTCCCGGATAAACCGCAGGATTTTACCTAACCTTGACGCAATTGACCACTTAAAGCATCCGATAGTACCCAATGCGAGGATCGTTCATGATCGACTGGGTATAGAGATAGCCCGTGGATGCACCCGCGGCTGCCGTTTTTGTCAGGCTGGAATAACCTATAGACCTGTCAGGGAACGAAGCCCCGAACAGATCACAGAGCTGGCCATTGAGGGAATTAATGACTCTGGGTTTGAGGAACTTGCTCTCTTGTCGCTCTCCACCGGCGACTACTCCTGTATTGAGCAAACCCTGCCTGAACTGATGAATAGATTTGCTGACGGCTTTACCTCTGTCTCCATGCCTTCAATGAGGGTAGGAACCTTAACCTCAACCATCATGGATCAGATCAAACGAGTGCGAAAAACAGGCTTCACTCTTGCCCCCGAAGCGGGCAGTGAAAGGTTACGGCGGGTCATTAACAAGGGTATTTCCGAGGAAGACCTTATCACCACCTGCAGAGATGCCTTCACCCTTGGTTGGAAGGTTATTAAACTCTACTTTATGATCGGCCTGCCAACTGAAACCGAGAAGGATATAGATGAAATTATCCAGCTTGTCAAGAAGGTGAAAACAGAACGGGATAGAGGAAGTGCAAAAGGTAAAAAACAGGTTAATGTCAGTGTCGGAACTTTTGTGCCTAAACCCCATACTCCTTTTCAGTGGGAAAGACAGCTCACCCTTGAGGAAAGCAACAAATATCTGCGAAAATTGAAAGACAAGCTGCCCCATAAAGGTGTCAATCTGAAATACCACAACCCCAGAACCAGCTATCTTGAGGGTGTATTCTCCCGTGGAGACAGACGCCTTGCAGAACTATTGGCAACCGCCTGGCAAGATGGTGCCCGGCTTGATGGCTGGACTGAACATTTCAACCTGGATCTCTGGCAGCGGGCAGCAGAAAAGTGCAATATCGACCTGGATGACTATCTGCGGGCACGGAGTACAGATGAAATTCTGCCATGGCAGCATCTCCACTCCGGTATCGACACTCAGTTTCTAAAAGAGGAACTTGAAAAGGGTAAGACAGAAGTTTACACCCCCGACTGCAGATATCATGCCTGTCAAGAATGTGGAAGTTGTGATTTTGAGACTATTTTCCCCATTGTCCATAATCGTTCAAGAAAGGTGATAGATACACCAGTTATTCCAGCCAGGACACCAGCAAGACAGGAGAATAGTGAACAGCACAACAGGTACATTGTTCAATATTCACGGATCGGTAGTATCTGCTTTCTCGGGCATCTGGAAATACTCCAGGTTGTCTTCAGAGCCTTGCGCCGAGCTGGAGTAGAGACTAATTACAGTAAGGGGTTCAACCCATCACCAAAAATCTCTTTCGGTCCCGCTTTAGCTGTGGGCACCGAAAGTCTGGCAGAGTTTTTTATTATGGATCTGCCGAAACAATTGCCGGACACAGAGAAAGTGGCAAGGCAACTGAACAGTAAATTACCACCAGGCCTCAAAGTGTCCGCGGTAAAAAAACACCCAGGTAAGATAGCCCGGAAAATGCTTACATCCTACACTCTGACACTGGATCGACCATTGACCGGAGAGGAAGTCGAACTGGTTGATCTATTTGTCAAAAGTTCTTCATATATTATAGAAAGGATCCGTAAGGGAAAAATGAAACCACTTGACATCCGACCTCTTATCAGGAAAATAAGCTGCTCCGATCCCGACACAATCAAGCTTGAAACAATAAATGTCACCTCCAGCCCGGGTATAAAACCTATTGAAGTTTTGCTCAATATTATAAAAATAGACAAAGATACAGCCCTGCGAGCCTCGATACTCAAAACCGGCTGGCTCCCTCTATAAAGCAGGAAAAAATATTGAAAATCTCTCTGCTCAGTGCCCTTATCCTGTTCCTGACCCTGACTCCCTGTTACACGCAACCATCAGAAACATTTGATCATCTCATCGATAATGGCGGCTTCATCGTAAAAGACGGATCCGGTCACCTTCAATACCGCGAAAGAGAGACCTTTATCCCAGCCTCAACTCTCAAGATTGTAACCTGCCTGGCGGCCCTTGAAATTCTGGGAGAAGATTACCGCTTTGAAACTCACTTCTTCCTTGACGACAGGAAGAACCTTTATATAAAAGGGTTTGGAGACCCTTTTCTCACCTCCGAGGCCCTGAGCGACATTGCAGAGAAATTATATAGTCAGGGACTCAGGCAGCTCTCATCCATAATCCTTGATGACACTTCTTACGCACTGGATTCTTTAGCCGATGGTGCAGGTCAATCCCCCAACCCCTTCGATGCACCAAACGGTGCACTGGCTGTTAATTTCAACAGTGTACCTGTTTCTGTTGCCCCCGACGGCACCATAACATCGGGCGAACCTCAAACTCCGAACATCCCTGTAATATCTGAAATCGGCAACAACCTTCCTCCCGGTCTTCATCGTATAAATATTAATATCCTGCCGCAAGAAAAATCTCTCACTCCTCCTCTCCGTTATGCAGGAGAACTCATTACAAAACTCTTTCGTACGGCAGGTATTGTAATTCATAAGAAGTTCCAGGCAGGCCCCACCCCATCCTTCCTCCGCACCGTCTATATCCATAAGTCTGAAAAAAAGGTGCTCGACATGGTGAAGGCCTGCATGAAATATTCCAATAACTATATCGCTAATCAGCTTTTCCTCGCCTGCGGAGCGGTGTCATATGGATATCCTGCAAGCTGGGACAAGTCACGCCGCCTGTTCAGGAGTTATGCAAAAAAAAGACTGGGTCTTTCTGTGGAGGAACTTCATCTGACAGAGGGGTCAGGTCTATCAAGAAAAAACAGAATATCTCCTGCCGGGCTGCTGACAGCAGTTGAACTTTTTCAACCCTATATGCACCTCTTAAATCTTAAGGGAGATATTTATCTTAAAAGCGGCTCCCTGAGTGATGTTTACAGCTACGCCGGTTTTTTTATCCACAGGGACAAATTCCTTCCTTTTGTTATTATGCTCAATCAGAAGGAAAATAACAGGTCCAAGCTTCTGACAGCCCTCCAGCGTGCAATTACATCGAAAGATGGAAATGTTAGGACTTTTTAAGCTTAATCAATTACGATAATCTCGTAATAAGGTTTACATGAAAGGCATAATTGATGGCGTCGTAAGAAGTCCCCAACTTCGTCATTCCCGCGTAGGCGGGAATCCAGAACGTATTGAAATGACTGGATTCCCGCCTGCGCGGGAATGACGGTATTGTGCAGAATTTGGGTTTTTACGACGCCATCATAATTAATAATCTTTAAAAGGAGAAAGATATGATTGGAAGTCTGTACGAAACATTGGAAAAATTCGGATTCAGTCATCCACTTCACCCGATATTCACCCATCTGCCAATGGGTATGATAATCGGTATGGTTATTTTTTCACTTCTTGGGTTAATCCGACAGGGAAAACACTTTAATACAACAGCATATTACTGTTCAATACTTGCCTTTCTTGGTGTTTTCCCTGTCATTTCTGCGGGAATACTTGACTGGTTGCATCTCATGGAAGGTCAGTGGAACACGTTTATCATTATCAAGATGATACTAGCCACACTCCTCACAATCCTCCTTGCATTTTCAATCAGGGTAAAAAGAAAAGGAGGCACTCCGGGAAAAATTTTCCTGCTCTATATACTCTGCCTGGCCTGTGCGGGAGGCCTTGGATATTCAGGTGGAGAGCTTGTTTTCGGCTAACCCTGCCTTTTCTCCCATGATTTTTTTTGACCACGCCCAGAGGGCGTGGTTTTATAACTTGCAGTCAGCTGTCAAGCGCTTTTTTAAGATTCTCATCCAATGCTGCCAGAAACTGTTCCGTTGTCAAATAATGTTTTTCCGTCATAGATGTTCCATGAATGCAAAGAGCCAGATCCTTGGTCATCCTGCCGCTCTCTACAGTTTCTATGCACACCTTCTCCAGGGTTTCGCAAAAGTCGATTAAATCCTGATTATGGTCGAGTTTTCCTCGAAAGGCCAGCCCTCTTGTCCAGGCAAAGATAGATGCAATCGGATTCGTTGAGGTAGGATTACCTTTCTGGTGCTCCCTGTAGTGGCGTGTAACCGTACCATGGGCAGCCTCCGCTTCCATGGTTTTGCCGTCAGGAGTAACGAGAGTCGAAGTCATCAGTCCCAATGACCCGAAACCTTGAGCCAGGGTGTCTGACTGTACATCCCCATCATAATTTTTACAGGCCCAGACAAACCCTCCCTCCCACTTCAAGGCAGCGGCGACCATATCGTCGATAAGTCTGTGCTCATAAAGAATCCCAAGCTCATCCATCCTGACTTTATAGTCTTGTTGATACACTTCTTCAAAAATGTCCTTGAACCGGCCGTCATATTTTTTCAGGATTGTGTTTTTAGTGGACAGATAGAGCGGCCATTTTTTATTGATGGCCTGATTAAAACATGAATGGGCAAAACCATAGATTGACTCATCCGTATTATACATAGTCATGGCTACACCATCGCCCTGGAAGTCATACACCTCAAAAGTCTTCGGTTCGCTGCCGTTCTCAGGGGTGAAGGTAACAGTCAATCTTCCTTTTCCTTCCACCACAAAATCGGTGGCCCTGTATTGATCTCCAAATGCATGTCTACCGATACAGATCGGTTTTTTCCAGGTTGTTACCAGCCGCGGCACGTTTTTTACCATTATCGGTTCTCTGAAAACAGTACCTCCAAGAATATTACGAATGGTTCCGTTTGGAGATCGGTACATCCTTTTCAGACCGAATTCCTTCACCCGACCCTCATCCGGAGTAATGGTTGCACATTTTATTCCCACCCCTGTTTTCAAAATAGCATGTGCAGCATCGACTGTGATCTGATCGTCTGTTTCATCCCGTTTTGAAATACCCAGGTCATAGTACTGAATCTCAAGGTCAAGATATGGAAAAATAAGTTTATCTTTTATAAATTGCCAGATAATGCGGGTCATTTCATCGCCATCCAACTCTACTACAGGATTTTCAATTTTAATTTTTTCCATTTTCATTTCATCTGGTTGAAGGTTTTGTGCACAGCCTTTTGCTGCACGCAAGTTACTAGGAGCTTGTCCGAGAATGCATTTCGCCCAAACTCTTCGTTGTTTTCAAAAAAATAATGCTCGCAATATCACGTATATGGCTGTGCTTATTTTTTTGGAAAACCTCGATTTTAAACAAAATGCTTATTCTCGGACAAGCTCCTAGTAACAGTGAATTCAGAAGAACAGTAACTACAAATTTATAAAGATGCCACACATCAAGCCGCATTTATCAGAAAAATACCAAATTTTTCCAAAAATTAAATATTTTAAAATGTTTTTTATTTCATATAGTTACCCTATTAATAGGTATAATTACCTAGTGTGAAATAGGTGATTCCCCTATTGTTGGCCTTTGCACTTTATGATAAGAATAATCATGATGGCGTCGTAAAAATTCTTCATCTACTTCGTTGTTGCAAATTTTCTATCATTACGACGTACCCCAGTACGCCGGAATAATAGAAAATTTACACGCCTCGTATATGAAGCTTTTTACTTAGCCATCTGATTTTAAGGTTTTTACGAGTTTATCAATCATATCTTTTGAAACATTAATCCTTCATATCCTGAGAGATCAGCACCAGTAGTCGCAAATTTTGTCAGCCGACCAAACTATGATGAAATCAGAGACAGAAGAACAGATCGCATCTTTTACTGTGGAAAACAAGAATCAAGAGCTAAAACAAGTGGTTATCAGCCAGGACATCCATTCCCACTACACCAGAGACAAGAACTACCCTAAACGTTATCGCCTGGAATCACTTTATGGAGAAGCAGTATACCGAACTGAGGATCCTGATATTCTCAAACTCTCCGATGGATCACTCCTTAAAAGAAAAAGGCAATAATTCGATTACCCCCTCCACTTTTCTCCGTTGATCAAGACACCAACTAACTCTTCCGCAGCTTCCTGTGTGACAAACTATTTCCATCTCAATTTCAAAGTGTTATG
>JAUVON010000208.1 GCA_030599175.1 Desulfobulbaceae bacterium
ATATTGCCCTCTCCTCGCTCAACTTCCGTATCGAGCAGGGAAATCAGACTTTTCACCCGGGCAATCTCACCTGAACCGGCCAGCACGACCAGGGCATTAACTCTCTCATACGGAACAACTTTTACACGACTTTTCGCTCCAGCCTTTACACCTTTCTGCGGTATAAAACTTTTTTGGAAAATTGTGCTTAGAATTTTTGCCAGGGAGGAAGCCGAGGCATTTTTCAACGGCACAACAGCAACCTCATCCACTCTTGACTCAACATCAAGAACCTCAATTATTCCCAGCAGTTTCTGGATGTTGGAAAGTGTCTCAGTTATAATCAGCATCCCCGAAGGTGTATGCGCGATAACCACAGAACTTTTCGAGACAAGAGGTGTAAGAACCTTTTTCAGATCATCAGGTGAGCTGTATTGAAGAGGTACCAGCTGAGTGACAACCCGATCTTCCGGACTATCCGAGTCCCCAATATGCAGCATCTCAACATTTTGAGACCGTGCCCGGGCAGCGGGAAGAATTTTTATTACCGACCCCGATCTTACAGTTGTAAAGCCATGGACCTCAAGGACTGATTCAAAAACTTTATAGGCTTCCTCTTCAGATATTTTTGTCGGTGAAACAATGGTTACATTGCCCTGCACAGTCTTATCTACAACAAAATTTTTCCCTGTAAGCTCACTGATATATTTTATAAACAGACGGATATCTACATTATCAAAATCTATTGTAATAAACCGTTTCCCACTCCCCTTCGCTTCCGTCATTGTTCCAGGAAGAGGCCGAGGCAGTTTCTTCTCCGCCGCCAGGGCACCAGTAGCAAGGATAAAGGCACATAGCGTTGCCACAATACTTATATATAGACGTAACCTGCTCATTTACCGTTACCTGTACTCAATCGATTATTTATCATTTCAAGTTTCTTCTGCCTGTTTTGGAGGTCTTATTACCCGTGGTTTCACAACTCTTCTAGCCGGCCTTTTCTGTACTGCCGGCCGGGCCCCGGGGATTACATTTTTCCGCACTTTTCCGGGAGCCACAGCAACAGGCCCGGGAGGCTCGGCCGTACCTGCCGTCTCACTCATTTCAACGACCTCATCCTGGCCATTATACGTGAGGATAACCTTACCACGCAGTATTTCTTTAACAAAAGCACCCTGGATACTATCGCCTTTCTGGTACAAATCCTGTGTTTTTTTCTTTTTGTCCAATATAATCGCTCTTTTTTTCCCTTTTGCACCATCGATAGTCCCTTTAAGAACTATCTCCAGGCTGGTGATTTGCAAATCCGCTGGTATTTCATTCACCACCACCTCAACCTTATCAGTAGTCGGTGCAGAGCCAAAAAGATTTCTTTTAAAAATCACTCTGAAATCATGCTGTTGTTCAATTACCTCCGGTTTCTTAACTGCTTTGACGGCGGATTGCTGCAAAACACTCTCCCCGCCGGGCGGTTTTTTCGTCAAAAAATACTCTAAAGCCAGATATCCGCCCTCAACGAGACCCACACAAAGCAACGTAATAAAGAGCAGTGGCACAATGCCGGAAATACGATGAGCCATAATTGCTTTACACCTTAGAAATTATTTTCTGACCTTTTGCATCCGTCAAACGGGTATAGAAGAAACAGCAGAAAAGCATTTCGTAAAGGCATTTATCCAAGAATTCTAAAAATTCATATCTTTCCGGGTTAGGAGCTTAATCTGAATGTTGGTTTATTCAGTGTTCCACCCAGTCTGAAAGGTACAGCCGATTTTTTATACTGCTTCATCAAGCGCTGCATAAGCCTCTCAATCTGTGGTTTATCCTTTAAAAATTGTTTCTTTGCAACAAGAGATCCACTGACATTCAAGCCACCCTCAGGTGGTAAAAAAGGGGCTTGTAATGTGCCAGTGAAATCCGCATTTAGCTGCTGCCCGACCATTTTCCCTTCTGTAATAGTGAAAATGGTGTCACCATATTTCCAAACGATATTTAATTTCTCAAAATCCATCGCGTCAAGTGTCAAAACCTGTCGGGCAAATTCAACATTTCCCCCCTTAATATGCAGATTACCATCACCAGACCCACTCATCGGCTGACCAATTTTTGCTTTATAGTCACCTGACACTGTCAATTCACCAACAATTTCCCTTTGAAAAGAAGGCATATGTGCCACTATTGCAGCAATATCAACCTTTTCGATCTTGATAGATTTGAGATGAAAGGCTTTTTCCTTCATCTTAACCTCAATCAGTGCCCCGAGCGACCCTCCATACAGTTCTCCGGTCACCGCCCAGGAGGTCAGGAAACCCTTTGATCCAGGGGACAGCCTCAACCAATCAAAAACAATTTTGTTGCCTTTAGAATCTGCCGCCTGACCTAGCTCCACCTTTCTCAGTTCGACTGATGCAGGAAAATGATATCTTATTTTTGCAATAGTGCATTTTCCCTTTCCCAGCACCTGCTCAAGACGTTGCTCACAGTATATTCTAAATTTCTCTGTGGGGAAACGCACGTAGAGAAGTATAGCTGTTAGAATTACAGCATAGACCAGATACGATAAAAAACGAAATGAAAATATTGAGCCTGCCATCCTTACCCCTTCAGCTCAAAAGTTATAATTTGTAAAATCACATCAAGATAACCCTGTTCGTTTCCGCTCTCCTGTACTGAAATTCTCCTGATCGACACAACATTCTCTTCTGACTCTACAAGCATTATAAATGAAACAAGGGCGTTAAGGGTGATACGCTGCAATTTCATTTCTACCATCGATTCATTGAGATTATCGTCGCCTTCCTCGGTGGACGGCTTCATATATTTAATCTGTTTCTTCACCTGGGCCTCTGTTACCTGTTTATCAAGAAAGGTGAAGAGAGTAAACCCGGGAGAACGGTCTGCTATCATTGCCTGGATCCCGCCCTCCTGTACCTTAAGCTGCTGATACTCTCCCTTAAGCTGCTTTATTTTCTCCAGTTCTCTGCTTTTTTTCTCAATGGAAGTCTCAAGATTTGTTCGAACATCCAGGAGAGGTAAAATTACCAGTTGGAGAACAAAAAAACAGAGTACGAAGATAATTCCCCCAAGCAACACCCCCTTCTCACGGCCATCCAAGCTATCAATTCCCGATTTCTGTTGGATTTTTTTTATCAAGCCCTGTTTTTCAAACTCACCCATACTAACCCCTATTTCAGCTCCAGCTTCAGTTCAAAACGCACTTCATCCCCTTCAGGAGACTGGTTTGCAGAGCTGATTGTCACCGTTTCAAAGTAAGGTGACTTCTCAAGTTCTTTTTGCACATTGTCCACCGTATTAAAATCACGGGTAACCGCTTTGATCCGAACAGTATCGGAATCGGCGACCAGCCGTTTGACGACCACAGGATATGACATGGGGATCCGGGCTGATATTTCCGTCAAAAGAGAAAGAACACTATACCCTGTCCCCCCTTCTCCTCCGCTATACGTTTTTCTAATTTCATTGATCCGCACCTGCAGCTGCTGCACAGGATTGACTATCCGCTTCACTTCCGGCAAAATTTCACTGAAGCCCTGAACAACCTGCTGTTGCAAAGACTGCTGTTTGTCCCGCAACATTTTGTAATCATAACCAATATACAACATCAAGGCGACTAAAGACAGGGCAGCTGGTACACCGACTTTCAGCAAAATTGCGCGAAGTTCAGGCAATGATTTCTTCTTTTTAAACTCATCCTTACGAAAATTAAATATACTATTTTTTACTTTGGGTTTTAGCGCCAGTGCAAAAACAGAATCCATTTGCAGAGGCCGGTACACCTGATTTACACCCGAATCAATCTTTATAAGCGGCTGCTCGTCCAACCGGTAACTTTTGACCTTTACTCCCAACTGGGAAGCCAGTTGAGTGGCAACTTCCTGCTGCCCGGATTCATCCCCAATGAGACAGATTGTGTACTTCTTCCTGCCCAGGTCGACAATCTGCGAGGCAAACAGTGTCCGCCTGACAAGAACTCCCAGTTCCCCGACCTGCCTTCTGCCACCCTCGGCTGTTCGGTCAAACGGAAGTGAACGAACAAGAGCAACCCGCCCCTCCGATACTACAATAAGCCCGGTACGAGCGGCGCAGATATCCAGAAACACACAATCCTCTGCCAGGGCATCTGCAATGCGAAGCGCAATCCTGACACCTCTTATCTCAACAGTATCGGGGTCAATACCCATATTTTCAAGAGTTGAAAGGAGGGTAGTCAAAGACTCTTTTTCTATCGATGCTGAAACGATCCGGGTTCCTTCCGGGCCTGTTCCGGAGATAAGAAAGTCGACAAGAGATGTGCCAATTTCTGTAGCTGAGATATTCTCAAGTTCAAAGGGGAGGATCTGAGAGATTTTTTTCTGATCAGAAAATGGCAGAGACATGTTCCTGATGGAAAAAAACTCAAGACCTAAAGAGAGTCTACATGTCCCCCCGGTAAATCCCACCTGTTGACAAACCTGAACAACACCATCATTCAGGGGCATCCCCCTCAATTCAGCGTAACCACACCCTTTGACAACAGTAGCCTTTGACCTCCTGTCCACCAGGACACCGGTTACAGCATCATCTGCAATATCAAGACAAAAAATGGTATCAGCCATCCTCTACTTCACCTTTTTGCTGAGCACCTTTACTGTTTTCTTATCGACACGATTGACAACAGCTGTCACTCGGCGGAAGTGCAAGTCAGATACTGCTGTTGATTGAATGAGAAAGTATCTACTTTGAGTGGTGAGCAGGTTTTCATTCAAAACAATATCCCCAGGCCAGGAACCGATACTGGAATACCATACAGGGCTTTCCAGCTGTTCTCTGTTTTCCTCATCTTTTCTGAAAGAGATCAGTCTTTCAACAAGTTCATCACTTATCAACGGATCCAGACTCTTTATCAACAGACTATCCGCCGTATTGATGTTTATTTTCCCATCATCACCATGAACGGTAATATAATCCACGAGACCTTTTTTTTCTCCTTCTCCAAAAAGCAGCAACGGGGTAATTCCTCTTACAAGCAATAATTCTTCAATGTACAACACCGGGCCATTCCTGCACCCATAAGGGTTTTCCTGTGCCTGGTAATAACTTGATTCAGCACCATTATCAGATTCTCGCTCATCTTCATCTATCCAGTCTATCAAAGCATCTACAATCTGGAAAGCTTCGGATTCTTCTTCGGTGACAAACATGGGGGAGAGCAGCAGTCGAACCAGTATGTCCCGGATCTCATTTGCGGTATTGTTATCTCCCTGATTTCCCTCATTTCCCTGTCCTTGAGGTGTTGCCTGCACCAGGCTGTTAATCTGCAACCTGCCCGACAGATCAAATATCTCCAACTCCAGATGCCCGGTACTGAAAAAAGCTCCAAGATCATCTTTCGCAAGAGCAGCCCAGTCGTCAAAAAGTGAATCATAGTTGTTCTTGTTTAAATCCTGCTGAAGAAAAGCCAGACCAATATTAATTCCTGACTCCCCCAT
>JAUVON010000291.1 GCA_030599175.1 Desulfobulbaceae bacterium
ATTCATGGTCAAACTGCCACTTCCTGTTTGAGTTGTTGTTCGTTTTGATCTGACATATGTTCTCTTGTAGATACAGATTTTTATTGCCTGTTTTCTTTCTGAAGAGTCTTGAGCTCATCACGCAATTGTTCTATTTCACTGTGCAATTCGTTCTGTTCAGAACTCTTCCCGGTTACTTTTCCCTCTTCCGGAGCGGGACTGATCAATATGCCAAACCATACTGTCTGAGGATTGTTCATGGCCGCAGCCTTTACTGCCATGGTAAGGGGTGTCGAGAGCAGCATCCCCACAGGCCCTAGTATCCATCCCCAAAATACCAGAGAAAGAAAGACCGTCAGCGTTGAGAGGCCGAGTTTTTTTCCCATTATCTTGGGTTCAATAACAGTGCCCATAATTGTATTTACTACCAGGTAAAGAAGGATAATGATCAGGGTTTTGCCTGGGCCAAGCTGGATAATCCCAAGAAGCACCGCAGGCACAGAGGCAAGAATAGAGCCGATATTGGGTACAAAGTTCAGGCCAAAGGCAAGCACGCCCCACAGGACCGCAAAATCAAGCCCGATCATTGCAAGGCCAAGCCATATGAAAAGTCCGCTGACCAGACTGATAGCCGCTTTGATAACAGTGTATTCGTTGGTGCTTTTAACGAGCCGGGTAATTTGCTTCAAGGTTTTTTCTGTGTTGCTTCCTTTTACCGATGTAAACTTCCTGGGCAAATCGATGGCATCAAAAAGCATGAACATAGCAGTAAACATGATCAGTACGGATTGACTCAGGATATCGGCAATACCGGAAAACAGGGTGTTGGCAAAACTCAGAATAATACCCGGGTCAATGGCCCCAAAAACAGCTTTATCTTGAATATCAATGCCTTTTCCAAGAAAGAATGAAACAACTTGTTCCGTCAATTCGGTTAGTCGTGTCTGGTATTCGGGAAGTGCCCGATTAAACTGAGTCATGCTCGACCCGAGCATAATTGATATCAATCCCAAAAGCAGTATCACTGCCAGCAGCACCAGACCAACAGCAAGGGCAGACGGCACCCCCCTGTCTTTTAACAAGTTCACAGGAGTGACTGCAATCATGGTGATAAAAAGTGCTAACAGGAAGGGATTTACAATAGCTGCAGCCTGCCGTGTGGCAAACAGCAGAAACGTTATTCCTGCAAGAGTTAGCACTGTATCTCGAAGTATCGTTGAGTGCTGTTCAGTCATCACTGTTTTTACTCCTTGTCTACTGAATCAACATTTCCTGATTTCCTGATAGTCATAAAATGAATATTGTTCGTACAGCATTGTACAAAACCACATTTTGGGAACCAAATCCTCCAGATGGCGAGGAACCTGTTGAATGGATGCTATTGAACAATCTCCCCGTTATGAGCGTTGTTGCTTGGCGGTTGTTCATGGTTACTCTGATCGCCCGAATCAATCCGACAGCGCCTGCTTCTGAGTTTCTATCTGACCGAGAATGGAATTTCTCCTTTTTGTGTTTATCTGGCTAACGTCACGGGCACTTTTTTTTGGGGAGCTTTCATTTTCATAGGCACAGCAGTTTGCTATAACAATGGTTTCACTGGATCGGTGCCGTGAGGTATGAAGCCCTCGAAAGCACCCTGAACCACCATGGTTTCTCCTTCAGTTCCTGTTGTTTTCCTTTGTTGACTGTCTGCCTGGTATTGTTGTTACGGTCAGGTCTACCCTTTAAAAGTAACGCCAAGCATGGGGCCGGAGATAAGCATATCCATGCTAAAGTCATCCTTGTCGTAATCAACATCCAGCCAGCGGCAAGCAAGTTTTCCGGAGATTACGCTGCTGAACTGGTAGCTGAGAACAGGCATAACCATGTAGGTGAAATCAGATCCAACTCCAAAACCACCCATGTCAGTGTTCAGATTAAAGGCAAAGTTCTTTGCCAAAGGAAAAGACATGTGCAGGCCGATAATTGGATCAATCCAGTCCTTATCTCTGGCCAGGGTTTCCATACCATTTCTTTCATTACTCACGTCCATCCGCATGAAACGAGCTCCGCCGTAAAGATCGACTGTGACCGGAATAGGAAGCCGGTAACCGCCAGCTGCCATGAACAGATATGTGTCCAGGTTCTGGCTAAATTCGGTGCCTACTCCATTTTTTGTTTTTCCCAGGGAAAGGTAGGTTGCTTCAGTGAACAACGACCACTGATCCTTTTTAACGATACCGAAAACAGCAGCACCGCCATTGAAATTGTCAAACATTTCGTCAATGCCCATGTTAACATCAAGGGCTGGAAGCCCTCCTATGGCAGAGGTGCCGTCAAAAGCGAGTCCCCAGAAAAACGGGGTTACTTCAAACTGCCAGTCGTCATCCTGGGCAAAGGCAGTGAGCGGTAGAAAAAATATGCAAAAAAACACAAATGAAGCACATGATTTTGTTGAAAACATTTTAATACTCCTGACTAAATGGTCTATTGCCTGATCATTCTGACAAATAATTCTTTGACTGACTCATTGTTGGTAAAATAGATGGAAAAAACTTATCACCATGATAGGTTGGTAATACAAATTCTTATTAAGCTCTGTAACGTACAATAAACTGTGCTTGGAATACTATCCGGAAACTGCGAATTTTATGGAAACCGCAAAAGAAACAGTAGATACCACTCTTTTCCCGTCAGACCTGCGCCTGGACCTTAGCAGCAGCGATGCTGAGGAAATGGAAGAGCAATCTGCTTTCTGGCAATATGAACATAAGCAGTTCGGTAAAGGAAAGTTTAAGGGAAGAATGCTTGTGGCTCATACCAGGCAGCTGCAATTGAGTTTTACCAGTCGCAGCCCCGGTATTATTATTCGTGGAGGTATTCCTGCCGGAGCGACTAGTCTCGTGTTACCAGTGTCCTTGGAACATTCGATCTATTATCGTGGCCAAGCTCTGAGAGATCATGAGATCACCGCCTTGAACGCCAATGAAGAAATAGAGTTCCAGACAACCCACCCGTCAGAGTTGATTGGGGTAGCTGTCAATCCAATTGTACTTGATCACCAATGCATTAAGGTGACAGGCAAATCGTTTAATGAATTACGCTATCAGGAACGACTGTTTATTAATCCAAAGAGTTACGACAAACGCATAAGGCAGCTCATGCTATTGCTGCAGAAACTGCACTGTATTCAGTGCACCCACAGTTCCCGGGAAGAAGAACTGATTGAAAAAACGATTCTGGAAATTATTCTATCGGGAGTGAGCGCTCCTGGAATTATACCTAAAATTCCGCACAGACTTTGTGTAGCGAAAAGAGCTGAGAATTTTATTCGAAGTAATTTGAAAAATTCAATACCTATTAAATCGCTCTGTCGCTCCCTTGGCACATCCGAGCGCACTCTGCATCAGGGTTTTAAGGAACGGTTTGGTCTCTCACCTAAAGCGTATATGCAAAGAATGCGACTCAATGGTGTACGTCAGCATTTGTTTATGAGTAAAGGTAAAGAAACTGTTTCTGATATTGCCATTCAATGGGGCTTTTTTCATCTTGGTCGTTTTTCTGCACAGTACAAGAAAATGTTTGATGAATTGCCCAGTAAAACCCCAAAAAAAACAATAATTAGGTAAAAACCAGGAATTTACCTTCATTGGATATTGCCTCCAACTCAAGATAAATAATTAAGATTGCCAAATCAAATATGTTGTAAAATCACTTGTCTTGAAATTGAAGGTGTCTCCTATATCTTTCTGATACACACCTTGCTGGAGAGAGGAGAAGAGTCAAAGAGAGGTGTCCAGTGGCAATATTTACCACTTCCTGACAGGGAGAGGTTTAGATGTTTCCTGAATATACGTAATAAAATAAAGATCGAAAGATATGTCCGAAAAGGAGCATTCTGGAGCTGTAGAACTGTCAAAATTTCTCCCAGAAAACCAATAGTAAATGGAGCATTTCAAATTATTGATAATTCCAGACAATCTTGACAGCGATCAGAGAGTAGATAACTCCTGTGAGGTCTTGACTTAATCAGTATTGCAGCAGGGACA
>JAUVON010000359.1 GCA_030599175.1 Desulfobulbaceae bacterium
GCTTCACTTTCCGGATCGTGAATATCCCCGACAACTCTCGCGCCTGAAGGGCAGGAAACAACACAATATGGTTGTTTGTTAACCTTGAGTCTATGATCACAAAGAATGCACTTTTCAACAATATTGTCTCTTCGGATCGGTTCATAGTCTGGATGTGAATACATTGTTTCATGAGGTGGATTTGCCCCGGCGAGTTTTGCTTGTTCAACACCGGATGAGGAACAGCCTTTTATAAGCTCTGACTTATCCGTATAAAAAGGCTGGGTTGGTTCCCCTTCTTCATTGTAACTGATAACACTATATTCACCTGAAGCACCATCGTTAGCGACCTCATCCATACTGTAGGGGCACGCCTCCTGGCATGCTCGACAGCCTATGCAGCGCTCGTCATTGTGCATAGTGATGCCTTCAGGAGTTTTGAACATGGCCTTTGGCTCTACCGGACATGCTTCAACACACGGAGCATCACTGCAGTGATTACAGAGAACCGGCAACGTCCGGTATGTCGTGTTCGGGAATTTTCCAGTTGTTTCATGAATGTAATCAGCCCAGTTGTGGGTTTGGCCATTCTTCCTTAAAGCAGTATTGTTCTCTGTTTTGCAGGCAAGAGCACAGGCACCGCAACCAACACATTTACGTAAATCTATTACCATTGCATATTGCGTCATTATTTTGTCCTCCTGCTAGTTATATTTTCTCAACACGCACGGCTGCATGTCCGCCATTTCGTGCATTAGAGCCGGATAACCGTTCCAGTTCCCATGGAATGATGGTGTTGTTATTCACACCTCGAGGCTCAGCTTTAGCAAAATCAACAGTCGCTGTTTTTCCGTAAGCCCAATGTCCCTGGCCGTAAGATTTACTGACAGTTCCGGGACGAACGCCTTCCCAGACACGAGCCACACATTCACCACTTGCTGCAACAGAAGTGAGGCGAACTTTGTCACCGTCCTGGATACCATACTTTTTAGCATCAACAGGGTTCATGCGAAGAGTGTCCTGGCCCCCGACATCGCCTGGGTCAACATGTTTGAACTCATAATACCATGGGCAGTTAGCACTACGACCTTCTGCGTTAAGCCTGGACTTGTAATCAATAAAGACCAGCGGGAAATCTTTTTTGCTGCCATGACGAAGTGGTGGCTCATAATGTGGAACAAAGGCTAGTTCTCCACGAGCAGTGTAATTGCACTTTTCAAGCACAGTATCAACACTCACATGGTGTTTTTTGGCATGCTTACTGAGAGCTTTCTTAAGTGTTTCACTATAGAACTCAAACTTTTTGCTCTCTGTCTTGAACTTACCACCCCAGTGAGATTTGTATTTGTATGCTTCGGAGTTCCACATGCCGCGTTTCAGCATATCAGCCCAGCCATTAATCGTATCGCCATGAGTATCCTTTTTCCCATCCCACAATGGCTGAGTGTAGTATTTCAGTGCAAACACAGTGAATTCCTTGCTGTTTGCCGGTTTTTTACCCGTTTCAGGGTCAGAATACATTTCGATGAGGCAATCATACAGGTTAGAGAAACCTCGTTCTTTAAGCTTTTCAGCAATCAAAAACGGAAACTCTGTTTCATCGACAATTACATCCCAGATAGGGTCAATGACCGGTTGTAACAGCGAACAGGTAGCGAATCTATTGGCCTTTGTTTTTACAAAACCGTATCGTTCATATTTATTGACCGTACAGGGCAGAACAATATCAGCAAAAGCAGTAAACTCTGAAGCGTTGGTGGTCAAATGAACGGTAAATGGCACACTGGCAAGTGCCTTCTCCCAACGCTCAGTCCCATTACAGGAAAAGACAAAATTGTTCATGTAACCAACGAGTACTTTGATATCATATGGATCTTTATTAAGAATGCCGGTGGCGGCATTATTGGTAGAAACTCCTCCGCCTGATTTACCTTTGCTTATTGCCGGCAACTCTAGGCGTCCACGCTGATCTATTTTTTCTAATTTTGAATGTTTTTTCGCCAGATCGTCCTGATATTTTTTTATAAGATCTTTGTTTACTTTTTTTACGGGAATTTTAGCGGTTTGCAGAGAACCACCTTCATTATCTATACCCCCGACCAGACCACCAAGCGCATGAACGGCCATGCCTGAATATGCTCCTCGAGCGTGCATTGCAGCGCCTGGGCCCATCCAGACACAGACATTCGGCGCAGCTTTAGCCATTCCGCGAGCAACGCGAACAATCTGATCTTCTGCGACGCCACTCAATTCAGCAGCTTTAGCAGGATTCATATCTTTAACCGCGATATTCCACCACTTGACCACACCATTAGTCTCTTTTTCGACAAAGTCAGCCTCATCCACCTGCATACCTGGCTTAAAGCGGTTGACGCCATCCTTAAAGGCACCGACAAAACCTTTGTACCAAAGCCCTTCAGACAGGATTACATGTGCAATACCAAGGGCCAGTGCACCATCGGTGCCAGGCATCAGGGGTAACCACTCATTTGCTTTTGCTGTACTAGTGGTAAGACGTGGGTCAACAGCTGCAACAGTAGCGCGATCCAGAGCATCTCCCAGCCGTTGAATGGTTGCAGGGATCATCCTGTTGCTGGCAACAGGATCACATCCCCAAATCAGGATATATTTTGCTTTATCCAGATCATAGTCTCTATACGCCCAGTAACCCTCGGTGTAAAAAGAACCGAATTTCTCTGCTTCAGCGCAGGTAGAACTGTGAGAAATGTTATTCGGCGATCCAAAAACCTTGGGCATAACATCATAAATGACATCTCTCAAATATGTATAACGTCCACGCATAAGGCAATACTTCTCCGGTTCTTCTGCCAGACGGAGTGCCATCATTTTATCGGCAATTGTATTGAGAGCCTCATCCCAGCTGATTGGCACAAATTGGGGATCTACACCGCGACCTTTTTTTGGGTTCGTGCGTTTCATCGGGACCTTGATTCGATCGGGATCGTAGACCTGCTGCAAAGAGAGATGACCGCGTGGACATACATTCCCCTCGTTCTGTTTGGAATAGCGATTTCCTCGAACTTTAACAGCTCTTCC
>JAUVON010000381.1 GCA_030599175.1 Desulfobulbaceae bacterium
ACAATTGTAGGATCAAGCTCAAGCGGCACCTGCAGTTGGTACGACTGTTTCACTCCTAAAAGATTTATTACCTCGGTATACAGTTCATCCAATGGAGAGAGGATGGTGCTCGGGCCTGTTATTGTGATCACATCCGGATCAGTCTTCAGGCTCTTCAAGTAGTATCCTTCCTCAACAAATCCTGATGTTTTTGCGGTAATCGGGAACTCTTTCTGGATGAGTTTATCAAGAGAAAGGATTATCGAAGAAGGCTGCACCCTCTGCACCGTAATCCCCCGTGGCACGGGGATATGCTGATTATCGTTTTCTATAACCATTGTTCCCGGCACAGCCGCCGAGAGATCAACCTGCCTGGTGATTGCGCGATTGGACATATCCAGGATCAGCGACCTCGGCCCACTGACCGTCACTTCAATTTCCTTTTTAAACTGATTGGAGATGACAAGATCCCGGGGCAGATTTATAATCTCGATGGGAAACATAACACTTTTATCGACCCTGTCTTCCCCACCGACATAGTACCACAACACAACAGCAAGAAACAGCGAGGCAATCCGCAACATCCAATCCTTCGATATCGCCTTTGTCGGCATTTGCCTGCCCAGACCACTGTTCCAGAACGACTTCATCTAATGCCCATCCACTGTTTTAATGAATATGAAGATCCGTTATTGGCGACAAATATCGCCTGAAGATTCTTCTTAAGGGTGATCTCATCTTCAACCCTAGTCAATGCCCCATGCCTGACGATCGAAATTTCCTGGGTTTCTTCGGAGACAACCAGAACTACGGCATCGGTTTCTTCTGTAAGCCCGATGGCAGCCCTGTGACGGGTGCCATAACGTTTATTAATATAAGGATTTTGCGTCAGTGGAAGAATACACCCGGCGTGCGTAATCCGCTCCCTGCTTATCAAAACAGCCCCATCATGCAGTGGTGAAGCCGGCATGAAGACAGAGATCAGCAGCTCCTTTGTCAACAGTGCATCAAGTTTAAACCCAGATTCAATAAAATCACCCAGACTCGTTTCACGTTCTATTACGACAAGGGCCCCGATACGTCTTTTGGCAAGATAGAAGAGTGTTCGGATAATCTCCTCCATCTGTTTATCGACAATATCGGTATGCTTCTGGAATGGAGATCGACCAACCTGAGTAAGAGCACGGCGAATATCGTTTTGAAAAACGATGATGACAATGAGCAGGATAGAACTGAGAAAAGTCTGCATAATCCAGAGAAGTGCAGACAGATCAAGAACGCTGGCCAGAAAATATACCAGAGTGAGAACTCCGATACCGACAACCATCTGTACAGATCGTGTGCCCCGAATAACGGAAACCAGCTGGTGAATAACAAATGCTACAACCAGAATATCCAGGACATCCTGCCAGCGAAAATAACTAAACGAATCAAACATAAGGACTATTTTGTATCTGCATTCTCAAGGTTTGATGAAAAGAGCACTCCTATAGTTTAAATGTACGACTAAAATGAAGGAATTAAAACGTTTTTTTTACTTTTGAAGAAAATAAGTACTACTGCATGTAAATTATGTCTGTACTGGTTTAAAAAACTGTTCAGCGTACTGTCAGACTGAGTTTTTAAAAAGTTCACTTTACGGATACGTATCAATCGGATATGACTAGTCATCATTATTTCCAGTACATTTTCCAGCAGAACGCTGCAGAGGTCGATCCAAGAGTCGTATGCACGATCTTTTTATAAGAAACTAACCGAGTTACCATGTCCGATCATTTTGGCAATATTTCCATAAAGCAGCCTGTATCCCGGCCAAAAAGCCCAGCGGAGAACGTGGTCTCTCCCCCCCCTCGAAAACCAGTCGTCAAACGACCTCGCCGGGAAAACAAAAAACGGCTATGGATTTTCGTTTTAGCTGGAATTCTAGGGCTGTATACAATTGCCGGGTTTGTGGGCGTTCCATATTATATTACCAAGATTTTACCAACACGTGTTTACCAAAATAGCGGCCATGTTTTTCAGCCGGGAAATGTCAGCTTCAATCCATTTACTTTTGATTTCAACACTGAAAACATCAGGATTCTCTCCAGACATAAAAACCGCCCTGATTTACTTAGTATTGAAAATATCAAGATGAAGCTTGCACCACTTTCTCTCCTGCGCAACGACCTGGTAAGCAACAGCCTCACCATAGAAGAACTGAAAGCCAACATAACCCGTGAAAGTGATGGTTCTTATAATTTTTCCTCATTATTCGGATCATCTCAGCAGGACAATGGAATTGGAATGATGGCTTTTTCAGCTCTGCCCTTCCATTTTTCACTGAACAATATTGATATTTCCAGAAGTACAATTATTTTTTCAGATCTGCCGCTCAGAAAAACCCACAGTATTGAGGACATTCAGCTTGCACTCCCTACGCTTTCAAACTTCCCTTTTCAGGCCGACAACTATATCAGACCCCATTTTTCCGCGACAATAAACGGCAGTCCCCTTGAACTTACAGGTGAGGCCGCTGTCGGAGAAGCAGGCGATGAAGATCATGCCACTGATCTCTCCTGTGACATCAAGTCACTCGACCTGCCATTTTATTTCGGTTATCTTCCTTTTGCCCTGCCCCTTGACTTCACTGAGGGTAAAGCCGATGGAAAAATCGGACTCAAATTTTCCCCGGAAGGAAAAAAAGGCAGGAAGCTGGCAATCAGTTTTGATCTAAAAATTGCCGAAACTGAGCTGGCAACCCATGACAACAGTATAAAGATTGCTGCCCCCGCTGCACACCTGAGGGGCATTCTGCATCCG
>JAUVON010000068.1 GCA_030599175.1 Desulfobulbaceae bacterium
GAAGGAGATCGGACTTTTTACGACGCCATTATGGGTATTTAAGTCCCATAGAGAAATAAAAGGTTAAGGCAACCGATCATAAATCCAAGGAGTGCACCGAACAGATTGATATACTTGAACTGCTCTTCCATTATTGTCAGTAGCAGCCCCTCAAGTTTTAACAGATCAAGAGAGTTAACTTTTTTTGTTACAATCTTTCTAATATTTAAAGTTCGGACAAGGTTGGGTACTCCGGTTTCGAGCATGGCAGATGCCAGGTTCTTCAAAGATCGCGCCCCCCCTTCCCTCACCCCGACAGGAATTATATTTGCCAGTTTTCCAATCTTTTTGTCCAGCAATTTAGCTATAAGAGACTCGACCATGGAATCTATGGCAGAAAGGGTCTGATCAGATTTAATCAAAGAGATTATCTCATTTTTGAACCAGGCTTCCCCTTTTTCCAGGGCTTCCTGTCCTATCAGTTCTGTCACGGCAGTTTTTACTTCGATATCACCAGAATCTATATAGTTCTCAATATTTGATCTGATCATATTGGAAAGCGTGCCAGCCACCTCTTCATCACGTATAAGAACCAGAATTTGTCTGGTCAGCTGAGTACAGAAATCGTCAATAATGTTTTCATCGTCTGCTTTAACATAACTGACAATAGGTCTATGCAAAAAATCCAGCGTGCGTTCTCTCAACCCTGTTACTAATTTAGACTGAACCTTCTCTGATTGCATCCAGGCAGCAATATCATCATTTTTTTCGTCCAGATATTCATGAATTTTCTCCTCCACTGTATCCATATTCAAAAAACCTCGTGCCATATCTGCCATGGGACCAAGTGAGTCAATAAAACTTGAGACTCCGGCGCAAACGCCTTTAACGATTTTTTCACGAACGTCGGGTTCACTTACTATCGTTGTAAGTTTTTTGAGAAGTGGGGGTGTCTGTTTTTCCAGGCTGTTCAGCAAAAGCTCCTGCAGTGATTCGGGGAGAAGATCTGCGAGGGTTTTTTCCTCTGACAATGTTGTGTAGACCTTCTGACAAATAAAATCCTTAACCCATTGTTCCATTTCGGGGCTTGTGAACATCCTGTTCATATTCTTTTCAATGAACATGTACAGGTTCTCCCGATTAGAACCCGGCATGATATTCCCTATCTCCCGATTAAGGAATTCTTCTATGCGATTGTCGATGGCTGCGGCAAGAATTGTGGCAAATTTTTCTGAATTAATAAATGAATGTATACTTTCTTTTGCCTGATAAGTCAGGGTTCTGCGGGCAAGATCGAAATAGACACGAAATTTGTCAGGGACAAGAGAGGGAAGAGTATCCAGATCGGATCCCATAATTTCATTAATCTTCTCTTCTATCAGAAAGAGCAGTTTATCTTGAAAAACATCCTGGTTAAGTCCCCTGCTGATCTCTTTGCTTGTGAGGAGATGATCACCAACAACTTCACCCATGTTTTGTGCAAGTTCAAAACGTTTTGATGGGATAACACCGGGTGTCATAGGCACTCTTACTCCACCAACTCTCCATGCTTTTAAAGGTCTAAAGAGCATTTTGATCGCAACTCTGTTAGTTACATAACCAATAACTGCACCAACAAGAGGTGGAGTTGCATATTTTATATAGGGAAGGAGTTCAGGTGGCAGATAAGACATGTTTTACTATCTCCGAAGGTCTGTTCACAATGATTACAGCTCTATTTTCTATAAGTTCTTCTACACTTCTATATCCCCAGGATACGCCAACTGTTCCCATACCTGCAGCCCTGCCTGTCTGAATGTCGACATCGCTGTCACCGACGAAAAGAGTATTTTCGGGTCTGGATTGTAGAATCCTCGCAATATCAAGTGCTCCTGTCGGATGCGGTTTTTTTTCCACACCATCTCTCTGGCCGAAAACTACCCTGAACATATCTTTTGGGAAAAACTCATCAACGAACAGGCAGGTAAATGCGTGGGGTTTATTGGACAAAACGGCCAGTTTAATTCCTTGATCCGAAAGATTGGCTAACATAGTGTTAATCCCGTCATAAGGACAACAATTATTCTTCCAGTTGTCTGAGTAGATCTTCTTAAATGTTTCACTACAATCCTGAATAACGGATTTTGCGGTGTTTCCAGGAACACTTTTGGATATCAAATTATACAATCCATTGCCTAAAAAGAGCTTATAGGATTCATTGGAGTGAGAAGGAAAACCGTAGTTAATGAGTACTAAGTTGATGGATTCTGCTATATCAGTTAATGTATCAAGAAGAGTTCCATCCAGGTCAAATATAATTGTTGAGTAGGTCATAATCTAACCCGAATAGATCGGAACTTTTAAAAATGCTTGGATAAGTACCTTCACCAAATTATTTCCTGCCACAAAAACACAGGAAATAATTTATAAGGTACTAAATAAGTTCTGGAAATTATATTGGTAATATGAAGTTTTTTTGAATATTTTAGGTCTGAAATC
The DNA here is from genome assembly GCA_030599175.1 of Desulfobulbaceae bacterium. Classification (GTDB taxonomy): domain Bacteria; phylum Desulfobacterota; class Desulfobulbia; order Desulfobulbales; family Desulfocapsaceae; genus Desulfomarina. Next base: position 2,458 of record JAUVON010000068.1, read on the forward strand.
AAATTGAGCAAGTGTGTGCAGTTGAAAAAACAAGTTTTTTCTTTTATTATTCTCCATTTTCTTTATTATCAGGTAGAAAAATTTTGTGATTTTAGTTCATAACCATTTACACCAAGGAGTACTTATGTGGTTTGTCAGATTTTTATCATCCTCGATTGGCAAGAAATTAATAATGGCAACTACCGGGTTGCTGCTGCTCCTGTTTTTATGTACCCATGTGGCCGGCAATGCTACCATCTATATGAGTAGTGAGGTCTTTCAGGGTTATGCAGACGAACTTCACAGTCACCCTTTGATTGTTATTGTCTTCAGCACCATTTTTCTGTTGATTTTTCTAGCGCATATTGGAATGGGACTTTTTCTTTTCTATCAAAACTGGCAGGTGAGTAAGTCAAGATACAGTGTTACAACACGGGTTGTAAAAAACACCTTTTCTTCTGAGACTATGCCCTATACCGGGCTTATCATCCTCACTTTTCTCATTGTTCATATCTTTAGTTTTACATTTTCCTCCTCGGAGGTGCCTATATCTGTTACCGTAAAAGAGATGCTAGGCGGTTTTTTCTACGGCTTGTTCTACATTGTTTCGTTTATTGCTCTTGCCTTTCACCTGAACCACGGATTCTGGAGCATGCTGCAAACTTTTGGAATGAATCATCCCAGATATAATGATGCAATATCCAAACTGACTTTAATTCTCCCACTCTTTTTTCTGATTATGTTTGCTGGTATTCCACTTTATTTTATGACAGGACTCGGTGCCTCTTACTGACAGAAATCAATTAACCTGACCGCAGTACATTTTGTTTATCAGAAACATTAAGCTACCACTAACAGAAAAAGAAAATAGCCAAGGTTTAATATGGAACTCAATTCGCGTGTACCTTCAGGCCCTCTTGCAGACAAATGGAATAATCACAAGTTTTCCAATAAACTTGTCAATCCAGCCAACAGAAGAAAATACAAGGTCATTGTTGTTGGAACAGGACTTGCCGGAGCTTCTGCCTCTGCGACTCTTGCCGAGCAGGGCTATGAAGTACAAACCTTCTGCATACAGGACAGCCCTCGACGTGCTCACTCTATAGCTGCTCAGGGCGGGATTAATGCGGCGAAAAATTACCAGAATGACGGTGATTCTGTTCACCGTCTTTTTTATGACACCATAAAAGGTGGCGATTTCAGAGCAAGGGAGGCCAATGTTTATAGACTTGCTGAGGTGAGCAATGAGATTATCGACCAGTGTGTCGCTCAGGGTGTTCCCTTCGCCCGTGAATATGGCGGCACCCTGGCAAACAGGTCTTTTGGTGGAGCTCAGGTCTCTCGAACCTTTTACGCCAGAGGTCAAACCGGACAACAACTGCTGCTTGGAGCCTATAGTGCTTTGTCACGACAGATCCATGCCGGCAATGTGAAAATGTTTAATCGACGGGAAATGATGGATATCGTTCTTGTTGACGGTAAAGCAAGGGGTATCACTGTTCGGGATGTTATGACAGGTGAAATTGAGAGCTATTATGCTGATGTTGTAATCCTTGCCACCGGCGGATACGGCAACGCTTACTTCCTCTCAACAAATGCAATGGCTTCCAATGTGACTGCTGCCTGGCGAGCCCATAAAAAAGGTGCCGGGTTTGCCAATCCATCCTTTGTGCAGATTCATCCAACCTGTATTCCGGTGCATGGCGATTATCAGTCCAAACTTACACTGATGAGTGAAAGTCTGCGTAATGATGGTCGGGTCTGGGTGCCCAAGAAGGGCGATGACAAACGTCGCCCATCAGAAATTCCTGAAGAAGACCGCGACTATTATCTTGAGAACAAATACCCCAGTTTTGGTAACCTGGTACCGAGAGATGTTGCCTCAAGAAATGCTAAAGAACAGTGTGATGAGGGAAAAGGTGTTGGAAACACAGGTCTTGCTGTTTATCTCGATTTTGCAGACGCTATAAAACGGGATGGGGAGGATACCATCCTGAAAAAATATGGCAATCTTTTCCAGATGTATGAAAAAATCACTGACAGTAACCCGGTTGAGGAACCGATGCTAATCTATCCGGCAGTACACTATACCATGGGTGGGCTGTGGGTAGATTATGATCTGATGACTACAATTCCAGGACTTTTTGCCATCGGTGAGTGCAATTTCTCTGATCATGGTGCAAACCGTCTTGGAGCAAGTGCGCTGATGCAGGGGTTGGCTGATGGATATTTTATAATCGCCACCTCGGTTGCCCACTACCTCGCCTCAAACAGTCTTGAGGAAGTTCTTGGCTCCGAAGCTCCATTTAAAGATTCTATACAGGAAGTGGAAGGCAGGATCGATAAACTCCTGCAAAACAGTGCTGGTGGACCTGCGGGCAAGCTTACGGTTGATGAGGTTCATAAAGAACTTGGCAGACTACTGTGGGATCATTGCGGAATGTCCCGGGAGGAAAAGAGCCTGGAAAAAGCACTTGAAGAATTGCCTGGGATAAAAAAGAAATTCTGGGATAGTGTTTATATACCCGGCAGTGGAAAAGATCTGAATCAGTCCCTTGAGCGCGCTGGCCGGGTAGCAGACTTTGTAGAATTTGCAGAGATAATGATTCGTGATGCCCTTGCAAGAGAAGAATCGTGCGGCTGTCACTTAAGAGTAGAGAGCCAGACCGAAGAACATGAAGCCAAGCGTGATGATGAGAACTACACCCACGTTTCTGTCTGGGAACATATTTCGGATGTTGAGGCTCCTAAAATGCATAAAGAAGAGCTGAAATTTGAATTTGTAACACCGAGCCAGAGAAGCTACAAATAATAAGGTTCCTCTTTCTAACCCGAATAAATCGGAACTTTAGAATGCTTGGATAAGTACCATGGAAGTATATTCAAGCATATAATTTTAAACGACCTTTCTCAATTCCTTGTTTTTTATTACAGAAGTACTGGAGTAAGGCACTAAAAAACCTACAAATTGAAATCTTAAGGTAAAACATAATGAGCAGCATTAACCTGACACTGAAAATCTGGCGACAGCACAATAGTGATGCCCTTGGCAATCTGGAAACATATGACCTGGATGATGTTCATACAGATATGTCGTTTCTTGAAATGCTTGATATTCTCAATGAGAAACTGACCAAAGAAGGAAAAGAGCCGGTTGCCTTTGATCATGATTGCCGTGAAGGGATCTGCGGTATGTGTGGTGCGGTTATTGATGGTATTGCCCACGGTCCGGAGAAAGAAGTGACACTCTGCCAGTTGCATATGCGTAACTTTTCTAATGGTGACACCATAGTGATTGAGCCATTTCGATCACGGGCTTTTCCGGTAAAAAAAGACCTGCTGGTAGATCGTTCCGCCCTTGACAGAATTATTCAGTCCGGAGGATATGTCTCTATCAACACAGGGGGAACTCCAGACGGAAACTCTCTTCCAATTCCATCAAGTAACGCTGAACTGGCAATGGATGCGGCGGCATGTATTGGCTGCGGTGCTTGTGTCGCCAGCTGCCCAAACGGGGCGGCTATGCTTTTTACCAGTGCCAAGATCTCTCAACTAGCCCTGCTGCCCCAAGGCCATGCAGAGAAGAAGCAGCGTGCTCTTTCCATGGTTGCTCAGATGGATGAGGAAGGGTTTGGTAACTGCACAAACGCCAAGGAATGTGAGGCTGTCTGCCCGAAAGGCATATCTATTAGAAATATAGCCCGTCTCAACAGGGAATATTTATTCGCAGCTTTAACCGAAGGTTAATCATCATTAAATAATTACCAGGTAATTACCTGCCGTTCTCCATCAAGAAGCTGTTCATTGCCCCGGTTGCAGTGAACAGCTTCTTTTGTTGTATCGGAACTGTTTCTTAGACTCTAAAGAATTCAATATTCTTGTGCTCCATTTTCAACCATCAGGTTTTTTGATTTATGTCATATGATATTATTATCATAGGCGGAGGTCCCGCCGGTCTGGCATGTGCCAGGGACGCTGCAGAAAAAGGGATGAAGCCTCTTGTAATTGAACGTAAAAAATCTATTGGCAGAAAAGTCTGTGCAGGGGGGATCACCTGGAACGGGCTTATTCAAAAACTTCCCGGGTATGTTGCGGAAAAGGAGTTTTTTTCACAGTATCTCTATTCTCAATTTCAACAGGCAAAGATAACTTCGAAAACTCCAATAATTGCCACAGTTAATCGAGAACTCCTTGGTCACCATATGGCTGAGAAAGCGGTGAACAAAGGTTCTGAAATTCGTACATCCTGCATGGTAAAGGGAATTGATAAGAGCGCTGTCACCGTTTTCAATACAGGTAGCGGTAAAACTGAACGAATTAGATATACATACCTTGTCGGTGCTGACGGCTCTTCTTCAACAGTCAGGAGGTATCTTGGTATCCCGGTCTCTTTATCGGGGGTTGGAATAAATTATCGGATCCCCGGTAGTTTATCAAAAATGCAGTGGCACCTGGACGATTCACTCTTTGGTAACGGTTATGGCTGGGTCTTCCCCCATGGTACTACAGCTTCAGTGGGAGCCTATGCTGATGCGAAGATAATTAAACCTGTGGTACTAAAGAACAACCTGTTGAAATGGTCGGGCCGAAACGGTTTTAATCTTTCTGGATATAAAGCTCAAGCGGAGTTTATTAATTCCGATTACAGGGGATACCGTTTCAATAATATATTTCTTGCAGGTGATGCCGCCGGCCTTGCTTCAGGCCTTACTGGGGAAGGAATCTATCCCGCAATTATCTCAGGAGAAGCAATTGCAGAGAATATTGTAAATCCGGACAATCCACTCAATGAATTGTCAAGATTGATTACAATGCATGGAAAACATCAAAGAATGGCTTCTATTACCGGTAAAAGTCGTTTTTTTAGAGCCGTTTTGTCTGAGGTAATCGTTTTTGGCCTGCGTACTGGATTAGTCAGATTTGATAAGATGGAAATGGCAAATTGATTATGATAAGAGGAAGGTTGGAATGAAGAAGAAAAGAAATATGTGGGTTCTGAACGGGACATTTGTGATAATTTCGGTGGCAATAGTTGCTTTTTTGCTTAATGCGCCTGAAGAAACTACCTCAGCCCTGCCAAAAGATGACAATCATATAAAACTATTCGATATTAAAGGAAAAAAAGAGGCGGAAAAATTTTGCGGGGAATGCCACGATATTGGCAAAGAGGCCCCTCTGCCTGAAGACCATCCCCCCAAATACCGATGCCTGTTCTGCCATAAACGAAAGTAATACAAAATATACAATTTGTATATTTACCCACTTATCTGCTTTTATTAACGATTTCAGCTACACCTCTTGAAAGCCCTTTTTGACCTGCAATGCGATCAAGCTGTTCTCTCATAAGGGACTGCCTGATTTTATCATAACGTTTCCAGTTTATCAAAGGAGTTACAAGACGCGCCGCAATCTGCGGATTAAGTGAATTGAGCTTGATAATCATATCTCCTAGAAACGAATACCCTTCCCCGCTGTTATCGTGAAAACGAACATGATTTGCACTGCAAAATGCTCCTATCAATGAACGAACCTTATTGGGGTTTTCTATGGAAAATAGACTGTTGTTGGTCAGATGTTTTACAGTCTTTAGAGTATCTGGTAGAAAAGATATGGCTTGCAGGGCAAACCATTTATCCATAACGAGGGTATCACTTTCCCATCTGTCATAAAAATCTTCAAACAGTTCTGTTCGTATCGAAGTTTCAAGGTTGACTATACATTGTAATGCGGCAACCGTGTCTGTCATATTGGTTGCCTGTCTATATTGATCAACGCAAAGTTTCAGAATATCAGAAGGGAGAGGATCAAGAGACATAAGGTAGGAAAGAGCGGTGTTTTTCAAGCTTCTCTTACCTATCTCTCTGGATGTTATCTGGTAGTCGCTACTGGTTTTATTGTTATGATAGAGATGGGAAAATTCATTTTGATACCGGGTAGCCAGTTCCCGCTTCACAGCCTGCCTGCTGTTATGAAGTGCGTCCGGATCAACTGTCACCATTTCCTGCGCAAGGGTCGTTTCTGCAGGTAGCTGCAGAGCCAGAGCCAGAAGTGATGGATCATCTACAGGAGCGTTCAAACTGTGGGCAATACCGCTGAAATATAATTCATTATACTCTGGCCTATCTCCCCTACGGATCATCTCTGCAATGTCAAGAATTGTCATAGCTGCAAGTTGGGTCGCAGCATCCCAGTAATTAAACTTATTTGGATCATGTCTCACCAAAAAAGCCAACTCCTCGGGGGTATGAAAAGATTCCACTTTGACAGGTGCAGAAAAGTCTCTCAGGAAGGATACGACAGGTTGTTCATGAATGTCTGGAAAGGTAAAAGTCTGCTTTTTTTCTTTTAATTGTAATACTTTTGTGGTGGCAGGTTCATCAGTAATAAGGTTTTCCCCGTCGCTGCCCATAAGGCCTACAGCAACAGGCAGATGAAAGGACTCTTTTTCCTTTTGTCCGGGTGTCGGCGGGCAGTGCTGGCTTATCGTCAATTGATATTGATGAAGAATGGAGTTCCACTCCCCTTCGACTTGGAGTACTGGTGTCCCTGACTGGCTATACCAGTTTTTAAATTGATCAAGATTCTCACCTGAAGATTCACTCATAGCAGCCACAAAGTCATCACATGTCGCAGCCTCACCATCGTGTCTTTCAAAATAGAGATCCATCCCCTTGCGAAAAGCATCAGCTCCCAAAATGGTATGCATCATACGAATAACTTCCGCACCCTTATTATAGACGGTAACCGTATAAAAATTATTTATTTCCTGATAAGATTCCGGTCGCACAGGATGAGCCATGGGGCCGCTATCCTCACGAAACTGAAAATTTTTAAGGATACGAACATTCTGGATTCGCTGGACGGTTCTTGAGTTCATGTCAGAGGAAAACTCCTGATCCCGGAATACAGTGAGCCCCTCCTTCAAGCTAAGTTGAAACCAGTCTCGGCAGGTCACTCTGTTACCGGTCCAGTTATGGAAATATTCATGGGCAATAACACCTTCAATGCCGGTATAATCTTCATCCGTTGCGGTCTCAGGCGTGGAGAGCACATACTTTGAATTGAAAATGTTCAAGCCTTTATTTTCCATTGCACCCATATTAAAATCGTCCACAGCTACGATCATATAGGTATTCAGGTCATATTCAAGACCAAAAACATCCTCATCCCATTTCATCGCTTTTTTTAAAGAAAGCATTGCGTAACCGCATTTTTTTCGATTCCTCTCTTCCACATAGATTTTCAGATCAATTTTTTTACCTGACCTGGTAATAAATTCGTCTTCAAGACTGACAAGTCTGCCTGCAACGAGGGCAAACAGATAACATGGTTTAGGGAAAGGATCCTGCCATATAGCATAATGTCTATTGGCATCCAGTTCTCCCCGTTCAATACAGTTTCCGTTTGAGAGCATCACCGGACAGCTTTCCTTGTCACCTTCTATCCTGACGGTAAACTTTGCCAGAATATCGGGGCGGTCAAGATAATAGGTTATTTTTCTGAAACCTTCAGCTTCACACTGTGTGCAGTAATTCCCACTGGACCGATACAGTCCTTCAAGGGAAGTATTTCGGGCTGGGTCAATTTCAGTGATTATTTCGAGGGTGAAGGTTGAGGGAGGATTATTAATTGTGAGAGTTTTATTGTCTACACTGTATTTCTCTGGGTCGACCGGTTTGCCATCCATCTTCACGGAAATAAGGTTAAGTTTTTCGCCTGATAAAATCAGGGGTGCATCCGTTGGCATTCCATGATCATTTTTGTAAAAGATGCTTTTAGTAATAACTCTCGTCTTTTCATCAAAAAGTTTAAAGAGAAGTTCTACGCTCTCAATGAAATAATAAGGAGCAGAGTAATCTTTTCGAAAAGTGGTAGTTGGTTTTTCTTTAGCCATATTTGATTTTTCCTCTGTATCAGGGGCGTTTCCAGGGTATCTTACTGGTTGACACTCAGATGTATTTAATTATATTTATGAACCATGACAGACATTAACTATTTTGACTTACAAAACAACAAAGAGAGGCAATAAATGATCACAATTAATGAGCATTATCTTAAACTGCAGGCATCATATCTTTTTTCTGACATTGCCGGACGGGTAGCAGCTTTTCAGGAAAAGAACCCGGATAAGGACATTATCAAGCTGGGAATCGGTGATGTAACAAAGGGACTCA
>JAUVON010000201.1 GCA_030599175.1 Desulfobulbaceae bacterium
AACGCCGCATTCTTGGGGATGAGCACCCTGGCACCCTGACATCTATGAACAATCTTGCAGAGACGCTTCGGGCTCAGGGTGATCTTACAGGTGCACGAGAGAAGCATGAAGAGGTGCTTGAGATAAGATGCCGCATTCTTGGAGATGAGCACCCTGACACCCTAAAATCGATTGCCAATCTTGCAGAGACGCTTCGTTCTCAGGGTGATCTTACAGGCGCACGAGAGAAGCAGGAAGAGGTGCTTGAGATACAACGCCGCATTCTTGGGGATGAGCACCCTGGCACCCTGAGATCGATGAACAATCTTGCACTGACGCTTCGGGCTCAGGGTGATCTTACAGGTGCACGAGAGAAGCATGAAGAGGTGCTGGAGATACAACGCCGCATTCTCGGAGATGAGCACCCCAACACCTCTGTTTCAGCCTGGAATCTTTTCTTCACCCTTCTTGAGATGAATGATCCAACCAACGCCATGGCGGTTCTCGAAAACGATCTTCTCTGGCTCATGGACCGCAATCCTGCAACCCTTGGAGCAAACCAGCAGCAGATTCGGGAGATGATTCTCCAGATGATCGGGGATAAGACAGAGGCAGAAACTTAAAGCGGTTGAATATGACAGCTTCATACCAGCTATCGGTCAAACGCAACTCGGGATGACGATGGGCATTATGCCGTTATCAACTCTAAACAACAACATGTATCAATCGTTCATGTCCCTGATGGAACTTAGCACATAAACCAGCAGAGTAGTGGGCGTCCTTGTCGAACAGAAGCATCGACAGCGAGAGAATACCCCCTATTCAAGGTGCAGGTGTAAAGAGCGATATTCGGAACGGTAAGAGTTCTGGCTATCATAATAGTCTACTGCCTCATAACGCCTGCAAACATCATTTTTGTGATGATTTATTCCGGGGCTGGATTGTTTAGATATTTCGACATGGCTGATTCGACGCATTCTGAGCCGGGTTTGACAGGCACGCCTAACAGCCGCAAATGCGCGGAGACGATGAATAACATTCACGTCGCCATCCGGCACCCACCCCACCTCTTTTCGTGCTCGCCATATCCGCCCGACCTCCAGCCTACGGATGCCCCGCAATTCATTGCGAGGTGGCGCGGAGCCCAGAAGGAAATTGTAGTGTATACCGAGGTTGAAGTAGGTCGAAAGATTTAATGGAGAAGAAGAGAAGAGAGATATGTGATGATTGATTTTCGTCTGGAAGAACATATAGATAAGCCAGGTCCCGATATAACATTAAACAGGCAGGATATGCGAAGTAAATTCGGATATGTAACATTAAACGACGTTCGTTTTAAACATCAACAGGATAGGTGGTAAACAATGGCAGTTCAATTCATTCTTACTGACTATGTAAACTGGCTATTAGCACATGCTGTCTACGACAAATTGGATGACGGCTCATATACCGGGCGAATTCCAGAATGCAAGGGAGTGATTGCATTTGGAACAACGTTACGTGAATGCGAAGATGAACTTCACTCCACACTTGAAGATTGGATTTTATTAGGTCTTAAGCTGGGTCATCCATTGCCAGTGATTGCAGACATCAATCTGAATAAGGAGCCTGCATATGAGCCAGTGGAAGCCGTGTAAACGACGAGATTTTATCAGAAAGCTCCGCAAGTTAGGTTTTAAAGGCCCATATTCTGGTACACGCCACCAATTTATAGTCATTGAAAATCATCGTCTGGTAATTCCTTCCAATGCTGAATATTCCATGCCACAGCTACGGATAATGATTCGGGAGGTTGAAGAAATCCTGAATCGAAAGATCAATTTGAATGAATGGGAAAAGCTGTAATGACTAACATTGTCCGACCTCGGGCATTCGGATGCCTCGGATGGGGGCTGTGCAGAAGCGGGCGCAGAGTGAGCACCATCATAGTGAAAATACCCCCTTGCCTTCACCAAAAACATTCGGATTGCCATCATAATGATTTTCATCCGATAACTATATAATAATACGAAACTAAATCATAATAAACATGCTCCGTAAATTTATCAATCGCACAGAAGAACTCACATCCTTAAACCACGATTACCAGAGCAAAGCCTTCTCATTCACAGTCATCTACGGCCGCCGCCGGGTCGGTAAAACAGAACTTATACACAATTTTCAGCAAGATAAGCCCCACATCTATTTCCTGGCAGACAGAAGGGGCACCAGGTCAAACCTCTACAGGTTCAGGAAAAAAGCTGCCGACTTTTTCGATGACTTCGAACCCAGCCTGGAAACATTTGACGAGGTGTTCAATTACATAAAGACAAAATGGACCCGCAAGGAAAAACTGGTAATAATTATCGATGAATTTTCCTACCTGGTCCAGCAGGACGATTCAATCCCCTCAGTCTTCCAGTTGATAGTCGATGAAATCCTAAAAGACGGACCATTCCACCTCATACTGTGCGGTTCCTCCGTGTCCATGATGGAGAAAAGCACACTCGCATATTCAAGTCCACTGTATGGCAGAAGGACAGGCCAGATAAAAGTACAGCCAATCCTGTTCAGGCATATCCACGAATTCTTCCCTGGATTATCCCAGGACGAACTGGTGAAAATATACGGTGCAGCCGGAGGCGTTCCATTTTACCTGCAGTTCTTTGATCCGAATGTCACATTCCAAAACAATCTCAGGCACAACCTGTTCGCAAAGGACGCCGTACTGTATGCAGAGGGCGAATTCCTGCTGCGCGAAGAACTGCGGGAGCCTGCCACTTTCATGAACATCCTCTTTGCCATATCAAAGGGCGCCACCAGGCCCGGGGAAATTGCCGACAGGTCGTTCATGGAGGCAAAGGACCTGCCATATTACCTGGACACCCTTATACGCCTGGGTTTTGTAAGAAAAGAACATCCTGTTACAGAGAAAACCACAACAAAAAAGACCATCTACCGTATCCAGGACAATTTCCTGCGCTTCTGGTTCAGGTATGTGCTGCTGCATAAGGACTCATTGGAGCAGGGGGATTATATGCAGGCAATTGATAATGTTGAGAAAAATTACAACACATTTCTTAGCGAAACATTTGAGCAGATAAGCATAGAGATGTTGACACATCTTAATTCAACTGGCGAACTGCCATTTAGTTTTCATAAGATAGGCAGGCAATGGGGAAAAATCCCGCTGGCAGCTAAGGGGCAGAATGACTATGAGATTGACATAGTGGCAGTGAACAACGATACATTGCAGATCCTGTGTTGTGAATGTAAATGGCAGGACAAGAAGGTAGGCATAGATATTTACCATAAACTCAAGGAAAAAGCCGGTTATGTGAAGTGGCTACCAGGTCGAAAGGAGTATTTTTGTCTTATAAGTAAATCCGGATTTACTGAAAATCTGAAAAAGACAGCAAAAAAGGATGGGATTTTGCTGCTTACTCTTGACGATTATATGGGTGTGGATGTGTAATGCTGTGCCAGCAATACCGGGTCGATGCTGTGGGTGTGCCTGGAGCGAAGCCCTGCGGGTCACCTGTGCAGAAGCGGGCGCAGAGTAAGTATTTCCATGGGTGGGATGATAGGATTATTCTCATAAACTACTTTGATAGGGAACCCATAAGGATTTTAAATGAAGGTATATGTTTAGCTTCATAGAGATTACAAATCGGGAGGAAAACATGCCAGGATGGAGAGGAACTATACTAAGAATAGATCTCACGGCTGAAAAGATAACAAAGCAACCTCTTGGCAGGTTGGTTGCCAAAAACTTCATTGTCTCCGCTCCCTTCAGTCGCTGTCGTCATAGCGGACTCGCACAACACCATATTTACGGTTACGCTTCGCTTCACCCAAATTCCTCGCCCTGACTGGTCGGAACTTCACAAAGCCCAAAAACGTTATATGAAATTCCCACAGTGTGAAGAAGTATGAGTAAAGTTGATTTTTCAAAAATCGCCACCAAATATGAAGATTATTCCTTGGTGCAGAAATCAGCAGCAGATACACTTTTTAAACTTTTAGAAATCGGGGACAGTGATGATGTTTTAGATTTGGGATGTGGCGTTGGCAATCTAACAAGGAAAATAAGGGAAATAACTAAAGTTAGAGTAGTTGGAATTGATCCTTCAGAAGGGATGATCAGAGAGGCAATAGAGAAAAACAGGGATTTTGACATAACCTTTGAGATAAGAAGTGCGGAGGAAATGGACTATAAAGATTGCTTTGATGTGATATTCTGCAATTCTGTTTTACAATGGTTTAAAGATCCACAAATAGCAGTTGAAAATTGTTACACAGCTTTGCGGGATGGCGGCCGAATTGGAATACAGGCACCAGCCAAAAAGAGATATAGTCCTAATTTTATAGGAGCTGTTGAAAAAGTAAAAGAAGACCCACGAACAAAAGACATTTTTGCACACTTTAAAGAACCTTGGTTTTTCCTTGAAACAGCAGATGAATATAGAAAATTGTTTGAGAGATATGGATTTAGGGTGATTTTATCTAAAATAGAGAGTGTCGGGACGAAATACACGCCGGAAGAGGTTTTTAACGTATTTTCATCGGCTGCTGTTGCGGGTTATCTAAATCAAGATTTCTATGATATTGAGATCGAAGCAGGTTATATAGATTCCTTTAAGGAGATAGTGAAAGATGCTTTTGTTCAGCAGGCAAATAACCACAGAGAAATGGAACTGGTATTCAATAGGATATTTTTGGTGGCGGTTAAAGAATGAATAGGATGTGGCAACTTCATATAATACAGCATAAAAGGTTCGTCCCTTACGGCACTCACCCAAATTCTTGCATCGCAAAAACTCCTTTTATGCTGGAAACGTTATACCTAATAACAGCCACTGTAGGGAAAAACCATGACGATTAAAGCGTTAAATCCCACAACGGGCGAAATAATCAAAGAGTACGAAGAGATGACACCAGAAGAGGTCAAGGGCGCCTTTTACCCTCCCACCGTCCTTACCAACGTCAGGAAGGGCATGCCGGCGTACGAGGAGGAGTTGTTCGGGCCGGTAGCAGCGATCATCCCGGTGAAGGATGAAGATGAAGCAATCAGGGTGGCGAACGATTCCAGATTCGGTCTGGGAGCAGCCGTCTTCGTGAAATGAGCGATAGATCGCGGGAACTGAAATATAACAGTGGACATACGGCTCGCTTATGCTTGCCTAAATCCCTCACTATGTTTGGGATGTCACATGTCTGCGGAACGATAAGCAAAAATTCGCGTTGCCTTCGGCGGACACAACACTTGCCCATCTTGTTCATTGGGCGATGTCGGGCTTGTACCCCTTGATAGGCTTGTCCGAAATCAGATACAAAACCGGTTGGACATTGACTGAAATTAAGTATTTATCAAATCAGGAGGGAAAGACATGCATGGATGGAGAGGAACCATACTTAGAATCGATCTTACGAATGAAAAGGTAACCAAGCAACCTCTTGACAAATCGGTTGCCAGGAACTTCATAGGCGGAAGGGGCTTCAACTCGCTTACCCTGTTCAAAGAGGTGAAACCGGGCATCGATCCCTTTAGTCCAGAAAACGTCCTGTGTCTTGCTCCCGGTGCGCTTACAGGCACTGGCCTGGCCCTTTCAAGCAGGATAGAGGTCAGCACCCTT
>JAUVON010000233.1 GCA_030599175.1 Desulfobulbaceae bacterium
TCTCCCGCCAGGATAAAAAAGGGCATGGCCATAAATGTAAACAGATCCAGCCCTTCAAAGTAGCGTTTGGGTGCCATCATCAGAAAATTCTCTCCTCCGATCTGAACAAGACCTGTGATACCGGCAACACCGAGAGTTACCCCAATGGGCAGCCCCATTAAAATAAAGAAAAAGAAAATGAGTAGAACTGTGATCATGCTGTTCCCCTTATTGAGTCTGTGCCATGCCTGCAGCCAACGGTTCTGATTTTCTGAACATGGCGGCAAAGACCTGGAACGCAGTGAGGGCTGAAGAGACAGGCACCGCAGCAAAAGGTACCACCATAGTAATACCGAATATGGTGGCAAATTGACCAAGACCCGCTTTTGTCATGCCGATACCGTACCAGGCCAGAAAGAGAAAAAATGTCAGGCTGATAAGGTCAAGGCAGATCTTCAGGATCCGGACACCTTGCGGGGGCAGGAACCGATGCGCAATATTCAGACCAATATGCTCCCTGTAAAATGCACCGCAGGAAACCGCGAGAAGGGCAGCCCAGATCATAAGATACCTGGAGAGTTCTTCAGTCCAGGTCATACCCAGGTGGAGGAAGTATCGCTCGACCACCTCAAACCAGATAACCATTACCATTGTGCCCAGCAGAAGAGCACAAATACGCTCAACCAACCAATTTACCCTGTAGGCAGCAGTATCAAGCAGAGACTGGTCATTATCTTTCATATAAACCTCCCCGGCAGGATCTGAAACCCGCCAACAATGATCTCGTAATCTTCGTATTCACTGTAGGAATCATCCATCAAGTTGTCCAGAGTGTCAATATCTTATGGGCAGAAATATCTTTGCGAGTTATACTCCCAGCATCTTATTTACTGCTGGAGTATAGTATGTCATCTCAACTGAAACAAGGAGACTTTATATGAACGTTTTTGAGTTTGCAATGCAAATGGAAAAAGAGGGTGAAGCGTTTTACCGGGAGATTGCAGCCAAGACCACAAATCCCGGTCTGCAAAAAATCTTTACCACACTGGCTGATGAGGAAGTGGTTCATTACAACATTTTCAAACAACTTTTTGAGAAAATGCCGTCAAAGGCTGCCGAAGCGAACGTACTGGATAAGGCAAAATCTATCTTTGAAGAGATGAAGGCTGCAGGTTCCTTTGATATCAACGATGAGACACCCCAGACCGATGCCTATAAAAAGGCCATGGATGGAGAAAAGGAAGCGTATACCTTTTATGAAAAAAAGGCTGCGGAAACCGATGACGAGGGGGAGAAGAAGATCCTGCTCACCTTTGCCAGAGAAGAGCGCCGCCATTACAGACTGCTTGAAAACGTACTCGATTTTGTATCCCGCCCTGATTCCTGGATGGCGGATGCAGAATTCGTCAATATGCAGGAAGACTAGGAGATATGCTGTAAGAGGTGCGGTCTTTTGAGGAATAAGACCTGCCACTATAGAACACAACCGCCTATCGTTTTTGCGACATGGTAACTGTTATTGCACATAGAGGTGCCAGAAGCCTGGCGCCTGAAAATACCCTCGCTGCCGCCCGAAAAGCCTATGCGCTTGGTGCGGACGTGTGGGAGACCGATGTGGCCGTTACCGCCGATAATCAACTGGTGTTGATGCATGACGATGCCATGACGCGAACGACCAACGTAAAAGAGCGTTTTCCAGATCGCGTCCTCGCCGCTTTTTCTACTTACAGCCTGGCTGAAATTCGAACGCTCAACGCAGGCTCGTGGTTCGAGCGCGACGACCCGTTTGGTCAAATTGCCGCCGGTGCGGTTAGCCCTTGGGAACTGGCGCAATATGCCGGTGAAAAAGTGCCTACTTTGCAGGAGGCCTTTAAGCTTACGCTTGAACTGGACTGGTTCCTCAACCTTGAGTTAAAGGCTCAACCCGCACCCAAAGATGATTTCGATGTGGTCAACGCTGTTCTCGAACTGGCCGACGAGATTGGTATTGGGCCGGATCACCTGCTGTTTTCCTCCGCGCAGCTTGCGTGGCTGAAAACCCTGAAACAGCGCAGGCCGGAGTTTGAAGTCCAGGCGATCCTGGGACTTTTCCCTGAAGATCCAATGGACTTCAGCGACGTTTACTTTGATACCTTTAATCCACGTCATACCCGTCTTTCGATTGATCAGCTCAAACAGCAGGCCGGGCGAGGGCTCAAACTAAACCCTTTTACCATCAATGAGAATGAGCTTATTGCCAACCTCATAGAAATTGGCGTTGCAGGCCTCATTACCGATTTCCCACAGAGAATACCTAGATGCATTAAGCACCCGTAACTACAACGAAGTTGAAATTTTGTATCGTAAACTGCTACCCAAAGGCCAGCCGCAAGAATTTTGATCTATCGGATATTGGGCATCAACACGATACAGCAGCCGGGTTTCGGGGGATTACACGGGACGTGACCGGACCCAAAGGGGCATCGGAAAAATTGATCCACACGGCCTATCATGACTTCTTGACCGGCTTATTAAACAGGAAGTCTTTTCACGAAAGCTTGAAAAAGGAATTATTACACGCCACCAACAAGACATATCCAGCTTCCTTAACAAGAAGAAAAAAGGTTCAATGCCAAAATACCTAGAAATGATACAGCAATCCCCCCCTCAAAGATTATCTGTTTATCAAGGAGTTCTAAATACTTTATTCCTGTTAGGTCCTTCTGAGTGATATTGATTTTTCAAAGGTAAAAATCACCTTTTCATGTTGCTAGGTTTTTGAGGTGACTTCAAAATCACATTTACAGGAAGAAAGCTAAGCCACACTATTTTGCCCTAAAATATATTGCCGAATTAAATCTAATCATTTGTTTATCCCTCAGCTCAAGACTTGACTATGTCACAATGTAGCATAGCTTGTAAGCAGTAATGTTTTGAATATAAAGAGAATCGAGTGTCAGATATATTCAAAATTTAACTGAAAGTTCATTTCTGTAAATCGGAACTCATTGGAGGGAAAGCATGGCATCACTAAAAGTGATAGGCACAGGATTTGGTCGTACAGGTACGGATTCAATGCGCGAGGCTCTTGAGATACTCGGTTTTGGTCCTTGTCATCATATGCGAGAACTCATCAAGAACACAGAACATGAACGTCTCTGGAGATCGGTTGTGGCAGGGGCGACACCCGATTGGGATCTTTTGCTGGGCGGTTATGCCTCCTGCGTGGACTGGCCTTCAGCGTATTACTGGCCACAATTGGTCGATGCCTTCCCCCAGGCAAGAGTGATCCTGACATGGCGCACAGCCGAAAGCTGGTGGAAGAGCTTCGAGAAAACACTTTTGCCGCGCATCCTTTCCTTTATAGAAACAGAGGCTACGCCCAAAAGCAGCGAATTGATAGGTCCACGCGTTTTTCATGACAGGCCAGATGATCGAGCACATTGTATAGCTGTATATGAGGCCAATGTCGCGGCAGTCAAGGAAAAGGTACCCACCGAACGGTTACTGATCCACGAACTGGGGGATGGTTGGGAACCGCTTTGCGCACATCTCAGCGTGTCGGTGCCCGACATGCCTTACCCAAATAGCAACAGTACTAGCAAATTTCAGAGTGAGTTCCTCACAACACCGCCTGATTAACATAAAACATAAATTGAGCCATTGAGATGCGAGGATTTTAGCCATGTTCACTGCGAAACAGTAGCCCAATGTTTCAGACAATATTAACGGGGAGGAAATTGCCGCAATATCGTCTCCACGGTTTCAGTCACCGCACGGGTAACCAATTCCGGGGACGAATGGATAAAAACCTCCCGAGTCCCTACTCCCCGCCAAACAAGTTCCTCAGTTTTCCCGGAGTGGATTGAAATTACAAGCATTCCCTGGTCATACTGCCTGAGATTTGATCCAGTATGTATCCCAGCCCCTCCATATCTCCCGTAACTTCCGTAACCAAAGCCGAAACCGGTGGACAGTGAATCTGTCTCAAGTTTACTGACCACAGAATATGTATAAGATATGAGGAGATCTGGATGTTCAGTAAGGGACAATCCACTTCTCAATAAAGTGCTTTCAATTGCCTCGTGAAAACGTTTGTCCAACAATTCGTTGTCTTTTTGTCGTTCTGGAATATCAGTTTCAGCTAAACTGGTGTTCCAGTTAAAAGATTCTACGGAGTTGAAAAGAAAAGAAGAATCATAATCCTGACTTACTCGTACTTTAGAGCAACCACTGAGAAAAAACAGCAAAAAGAGCAAAGGTATATATTTGTCCAGTTTCATCTTGAACATTTGATTAGGGAAATTTTCTTTGTTATTTTGTTTAAAGAATTGTGCATAATAGCTTTCTATTGTTCTAATCGCTTGCCAGACTTTAAAACAGTATTCAATATAAACATAATTTATCGTGGAAAACCCAACAATTTGCTTGTTGGATATGATATTGATTTTTACCTTTGTTACAGTATGCTCCGTGCGGTTATAAGTTATCTCATCTTAAAAAACCGTGTCCAATATTTTCTGGAAGCATCTTCTCTTTGAAGGTAATCTTTTCCTGTCAGGCTATTCTGGAAAAATTTGATTTGCTAAAGGTTAACATTACCTTTTTATATTGATAGGTTTTTGGGGTTACTTTCTAAAGACATTCAGGAAACATCACAATCTGACCAATCTACCGACAACTTTATATTGGCAGATTATATCTCAAGTCCAGAATCAATTGTCCGTGTCCAGCTAAAAGGCAAGGATGTGACATTAACAGAAAATAGTTTTCATAGACATTAACGCCATGAATTGAATAACATTTCAAACTTGATGATAGCAGGATACCAAATCAGGTTTTCCTCCGGTAAGTTCTGAAGGTGTGGTCAAACCTGACACTCATAGTCTAGACCTTCACCGACAACTACTTCAAGTGGGACGAATCAGTTCGAAGATAAACAGAATAGGCCTTATCCTTGAGGTGTACTATAGCAAGGTTTTTTAGATACCA
>JAUVON010000091.1 GCA_030599175.1 Desulfobulbaceae bacterium
GACAATCAACCATATTTAAAAATCAGCCAGATAAGTCCTCATGGTAAAGCCGGTGAGGCCGGTCTGCTTGAGGGCGATATCCTTAAAACAATAAAAGGTTTCCCTGTCACAGATATGGCTGATCTGCGGATAGCAATGATGGATGCCGGAGAAGGTGAAACAATTTTAGTCAAAGTTCTGCGCAATGACGGTAATTCACTGGTGGAAAAAGAATTCCAGATTGAACTCAGCTCTTCCCGGCCAGCAATGATGCATCCCTGATTATTACAGTTTTTCAGGGGTAAAACACGAACCCCGTTTCTAAAATTATAAAAATTGAGTATGAAGCACAAACCAATATAAATGGTTCCGCCATAACAACAACTTTTCATGAACTAACCCTTTTCAAAAGGAGAATCGATGCATAGAATACTCGGTCTGTTTGGACTTGTTTTATTAATGTTAACTCTATCCGGAGAATCTGGAATGGCAAAATCAAAATTGAAAGATGGTCTCTACGTAGTATTTGATACCTCCAAGGGTGATATCACCTGCTCCCTTGAATTTAAGAAAACCCCCCTCACTGTTGCTAACTTTGTCGGACTTGCAGAAGGAACCAAAGACCTTGGCGGAGGGGCAAAAGATCAAAAGTTTTACGATGGTTTGAAATTTCACAGAGTCATCCCTGACTTTATGGTTCAGGGTGGTTGTCCACTCGGTACAGGTACCGGTGGTCCCGGTTATACCTTCCCGGATGAATTTGACCCGGAACTCAAACATTCCCGACCGGGTATCCTCTCCATGGCAAATTCCGGGCCGGGTACAAATGGCAGCCAGTTCTTTATAACTCACGTCCCTACCCCATGGCTGGACGGTAAACATACCGTATTTGGAAATGTCGTTTCCGGCCAGGACGTGGTTGATAAAATTGAAGGTGGTGACCTGCTCAACTCTGTTGAGATTATAAGGGTTGGAAGTGAAGCAAAAGCATTTGAAAGTGATCAGAAAGCATTTGATGCCCTTCTCGCAGGTTTCGAGGATAAAAATCGCGAAAAAGAGCTTGAAACAATGGAGGAGGCAATCCGCTTAATTGATGAGCGATGGCCTGATGCGATTACCACTCCATCCGGTTTGAAATATGTAGTCGAAAAAGAAGGTGAAGGAGAGGCAACTCCTAAGGCCGGTCAGGTGGTAACTGTTCACTACACAGGTAAGTTAATCGACGGCAAGAAATTTGACAGCTCCTATGACCGCAAGCAGCCAATCGATTTTCCAGTTGGCAAAGGACAGGTTATCAAAGGCTGGGATGAAGCTCTTCTGGGCATGAAAAAGGGCGAAAAGCGGGTTCTTATTATTCCCTCCGACCTTGGATACGGATCGGCAGGGCGTGGCCCCATCCCGCCCAATGCAACCATGATATTTGACGTTGAACTGCTCAATTTTCAGTAAAACAAATCGTCAATAGCAACAATAAAAGGGATCACTCCAACTTAGGCGTGATCCCTTAATACTTCAAACCAACTCTATCACGCACAAGATCTAATGTAACAACTGCCTTCCCACGTGCTTTTTCAGCTCCCTTTGCAAGAATAGCACGTAACATTTCAGGATCAGCCAAAAACTCCGCCTTTTTCCGACGGGCCTCCCCGAACTTATCATTAAGAAGATCAAGGAGCTCCAGCTTCAGATAGCCGTATGCAGCCCCACCATTAACATAGAGTGCGTTGATCTCTTTCATCCTCGCAGGCACCGCAAACAATTCCATAATCTTATAAAGGTTACAGTTGTCTGGATCTTTCGGATCTTCGACTGGAGTAGCGTCGGTTTCAATAGACATAACCGTCTTCTTTAGCTGTTTACCCTCAAGGAAAATCGGAATAGTGTTACCATAGGATTTTGACATTTTCTGTCCATCCAATCCTGGAACAGTTGCAGTCTGCTTACTGATGGCCGGTTCCGGCACAACAAAGGTCTGACCATACTCATTATTAAATTTCTGGGCTAAATCCCGGGCAACTTCCAGATGCTGTTTCTGATCCTTCCCCACCGGTACCTGTTCCGCCTGATAAAGAAGAATATCCGCAGCCATCAGCACAGGATATGAAAAAAGACCATGGTTTGCGGCAATACCTTTGGCAACCTTATCCTTATAGGAATGACATCGCTCAATAAGCCCCATCGGGGCAAGAGTGGAGAGAATCCAGGTCAGTTCACACACTTCAGGAACATCTGACTGAACCCAGAAAATACACTTATCCGGATCAAGGCCCAGTGCGAGAAAATCCGCTGCGGCCTCAAGGGTTCCCTGTGCGAGACGATCGCGGTTGCGAACTGAAGTTAAAGCATGTAAATCAACAATAAAGACATAGAGTTCCGAATCTTCCATCCGGGAGATCATGGTCTGCATCATGCCGAAGTAATTGCCAATATGGAGCTGGCCCGAAGGCTGTATTCCCGATAGGATTTTCATAACAATTAATTTGATATTGAATTAACTCGTGATGGTGCCGTAACAGCTTTCCAAAGCAGAGGGAAACCATACCGCATAAGTATAAAAAAAGGGAGTAAGAAAATTAATTCCTACTCCCTTCAATATTACCATGTGTCAGTGGCTGCTGAAATCCTACTTCACCTCTTCAAAATCGGCATCAACCACATCATCATCGTCATCTTTCTTTGGCTGCGCTCCGCCGTCTCCGGCCGCTCCACCGCCATCTCCTGGAGCTCCACCATCTGGATTATCTTTGGCAGCCTGGGCGTACATCAACTCCGCAAGCTTATGAGAGGCAGCAGTCAGTGCCTCAATAGCTGTTTTGATTGCTTCGGTATCTTCACCCTGCATTACCGATTTTACATTTTCAATCTCTTTTTCAACCGCCTGCTTTGTCTCATCATCAACCTTACCTTCAAGATCTTTCAGACTCTTCTCACTCGCATGAACAAGTGCATCAGCAGAGTTACGGGTTTCTACAAGTTCTTTACGCTTTTTATCATCTTCGGCATGCAGTTCAGCATCTTTGGTCATTTTGTCGATCTCGTCTTCGGTCAAACCTGAAGATGCGGTGATCTGAATTGACTGCTCCTTACCGGTTCCCATGTCTTTAGCAGACACATTGAGAATACCGTTAGCATCCAGATCGAAGGTCACCTCGATTTGAGGTACACCTCGTGGTGCAGGTGGGATATTAGTCAACTCAAACCGGCCGATGGTCTTATTATCCTCGGCCATTTCACGCTCACCCTGCAGCACATGGATAGAAACCGCAGGCTGATTATCGGCAGCAGTTGAAAAGATCTGGCTTTTCTTGGTCGGCACCGTGGTATTCTTCTCAATCAGCTTGGTGGTTACTCCGCCAAGGGTTTCAATGCCAAGAGAGAGAGGTGTAACATCGAGCAGCAGGACATCTTTTACATCACCCTGCAATACACCGCCCTGAATAGCAGCTCCAATGGCAACCACCTCATCCGGATTCACACCCTTATGGGGATCCTTGCCGAATATTTCCTTTACCATCTCCTGCACTCTCGGCATACGGGTCATGCCACCAACAAGGATAACCTCATCAATATCGGAAGCGTTCAAGCCAGCATCCTTGATGGCGGTTTTGCATGGTCCCACAGTACGTTCAATCAGGTCTCCCACCAGGCTCTCAAGCTTTGCCCGGCTCAACTTGATATTAAGATGCTTAGGTCCTGAGGCATCAGCAGTAATAAATGGCAGGTTGATATCAGTCTCTTTAGTGGTGGAGAGTTCCATCTTGGCCTTCTCCGCCTCTTCTTTCAACCGCTGGAGAGCCATCTTGTCGGCTTTGAGGTCAATCCCCTGCTCCCGCTTAAATTCATCGGCCAGCCAGTTGACAATCCTCATGTCAAAATCTTCACCACCGAGAAAAGTGTCACCGCTGGTGGATTTCACTTCAAATACACCGTCACCGATTTCAAGAATAGATACATCAAAGGTACCGCCACCAAGATCAAATACCGCTATCTTTTCTTCTCCCTTCTTGTCAAGGCCGTAGGCAAGAGCAGCGGCAGTAGGCTCGTTGATAATTCTCTGTACATTAAGTCCGGCGATTTTCCCTGCGTCTTTGGTCGCCTGACGCTGGGAATCGTTAAAGTACGCAGGCACAGTCACCACCGCATCGGTCACTTCCTCACCGAGATATTCTTCTGCGGTCAGCTTCATCTTGCCAAGAATCATGGCAGATATTTCCGCCGGTCGGTATTTCTTACCCTCAACCTCAACGGACACGCTGCCGTTGGTTCCTTCGACTATTGAAAACGGACTGACCTCGATCGATTTTTTTACCTCCGGGTCAGTAAACTTACGTCCTATAAGACGCTTAATTGCATAAAGTGTACGCACAGGATTGGTCACAGCCTGCCGTTTTGCAACCTGTCCTACCAGGCGCTCATCATTGTCCGCGAACGCAACAACCGAAGGGGTTGTTCTGTTGCCTTCAACATTGGTAATTACCTTTGGATCGCCCCCTTCCATGACTGCAACGCATGAGTTGGTGGTACCCAGGTCAATTCCGATAATCTTACCCATCTTCTTCTCCTTAAAATTCCGGCGGATTATTCATCCGTCCATGACTCCTCAAAGTTAGTTAATTGCTCTATCCATGATAGCGGCAACCTCTTCTAAAGTTGTCATCTTCCTTTATTTGTCAAGGGATTCCATGTTCTTTTTAAGCAATCATTTCCCCTTGCACAGGTCTAAGCATTTCCCGAAGACACTATCACTTTTGCAGCACGCAACAGCCTGTCTTTATAGTAGTATCCTTTTTCAAACTCATTTAAGACATGGTTTGCCGGAACTGTATCACTGGCTTCCATTGTCAGTGCTTCATGATGTTTTGGATCGAACGGCTCACCAACACTTTCAATGGATTTCACTTCGAACTTTTCAAGTGTGGCAGCAAGGTTTTTTAAAGTCAGCTTTACACCTTCAACAAATGAGTCCAGGTTTTTTCCGGCACTCTCACCGCCAGCTTCTCCCTGGTCAATGGCCCTCTCAAGATTATCAACAACAGGAAGCATCTCCCTTAAAATTTGTTCACCGGCATATTTCAAGCTGGCTGAACGTTCCCGTGCCATACGTTTTTTAAAATTCTCATTTTCAGCTGCCGCACGTAACATCTTGTCACGGAGGTCAGCTATCTCTTCGAGGGCCTGGACAAGTGCCTTTTCCGGATCCCATACCTCCTCCACTGAAGGAGCCTCATCTTCACCTATTCCCTGTTCACTCTCTGAGGATGCATTACCTTCTTTTACAATCCCAACTTCCTCATGTAATTCTTCGCTTTTATTCTCTTTACTCACCGATTCCTCCCTTCTCTGCAATTTTCTCTGGCGGTATCATTTCATTTCTGAATCTGTCGCAACAATAAGTAGCCGGTTTTTTCCTGTCAAGAGAGGGGGAATCAAAATCGGGAAATTTCCCGAGGGGAGAAATACAATGGCTAAAATACTATTGTTACCAGGATATTATATTATCAGACCAGAAGCATCAGCTGTTCCCGGTTGACAAAAAGATGGTATGGCCGAAAGTGAGGGAAGCTCAGCTGTTGAGATAGGATTCAATTGCGACTGCGACAGTGGAAAAGATTTTTTCAAACTCTTCTTCATCCGTCTCCAGCAGGGTGATACGAAAACCGTTGATCATTGTAGCAAAGGAGGTAAGTGGAACAACACATACTCCTGTTGCTCCCAGGAGATAGTAGACAAAACGTTTATCAAGTGCTGTGTCCTCAGGAGCAACCAATTCTTCTATCATTCCTTTTACTTCTTTATTATCAATTGGCAGCACCTGAGAAGTGTTGAGAATACCCTCTTCAAAACAGACACTCATATAAAAAGCCCCATTTGTTCTGTTGACCAGAACACCCTTCACATTTTTCAGACATTCATAGGCAATGTTCGAGAACTTCTCATACCTCTTTACCCTCTTCAACAGATAATCAGTATATTCAGGGTGGGTTACAATCATTGGGTAAACTGTTTGCGGCAGTGTAGTTGAACAGACCTCCACCATTTTAGAGTTGAGAATCGAATCTAAATATTTTGAAAACATGGGATCTTTATCCCTGTTGTATATCTCAATCCATCCGCACCGGGCACCAGGCCAGGGCATTTCTTTGGAAATGCCGCGCATGGCAATTGCAGGTACATCACCGATCACCTCTGCCAGGGTCGCAGTTTTAGTCCCGTTGTAATAAATATGCTGATACACTTCGTCGCAAATAAGAAAAAGATCATATCTGCGGGCGATCTCCACTATCGCCTCTAAAATCTCCTGGGGGTAAACAGCACCTGTCGGGTTATCTGGATTTATAATCAAAATTCCCGCAACAGCCGGATTATATTTGACACATTTTTCTATGTCGTCAAGATCCGGATACCAATGATTATTGGGATCGAGGATATAAGTCAGGGGGCTGTGACCGGCATGAGCCGCTTCAGCAGAAGAATGAGTGGAATAGCTTGGCGTAGGGACAAGAACCCTGGCTGTACGTTTTAGAAATCCAAATATTTTGGAGATGGCATCACCCAGGCCGTTAAAAAAAATAATGTCTTCGGCATCAATTTGTACTTTGCCCAATTTATTTGTCTGATCAGCAATAAATTCACGGGTGGTAAGAACTCCCTTAGTCGAAGAGTAACCGTATGTATGATCCTGACGCACGGCATCGACCACAATCTCCTTCATCCAATCCGGAACTTTCTCACCCTTTGCAATGGGATCACCTATATTTTCCCAATTTGTTTTCAACCCGAGCTTTTGCAATTTTTCACCGACATTGACTATATTTCTAATCTCATATGTCAATTCTCCAGCCCCGATATGAACAATATTTGTCCTCATAAAACTTCACTCCTTACATGCATATCAACTGTCCTTTGTTTATATGAAAGTCCTGTAATATTTGGGAGAAAAGGGATTCGGAGGAGTGTTGACACAACAGGTAAGCGAACCTGCGAGACTCCGATCCACAGCCTGCGAGGACGTTTGGCAACACTCCTCTGAATCCCGGTTATATTACTTTCATAACAGCGAAGCAGTGTCATCGTTGTGAAATTAATTTCATGGGCGTCAGTCGAGATCAAGATTATGAAAAGGGTTGACGTGATCTCTTCTCGCCTTCACAGGTTTTTCAAAAACCACATCTTTTAGTCCGTAGGTCTGGATGAGGGAATCTGCAGTTTCCCGGCGAGTATTTTTGTCATTCTTCAGCAGACCGCCAAGGTTTCCCAGAGAAACTATTCCGTCATCAATTGTCACACTTGCATGTGGTGAACTCTTGACGATTTTGGCGTGAATATTTGAAAGCAGGGTTTTGATTTTCAATTTTTCTGTGGACCCAGCAGTTGCTTTGAATTTTCCTTTTTTAATCGTTTCCTCGAGAATGCCAACTACATCATCAACAGAGAGAACATCAATATGGAGCACCATATCATACAGTCTGCAGTCCCGGCAATCTGCCCCATAAAGATGCAGTCCCCATTTACGGCGCTCCTCGTCATTCTTTTTCAGAGAGTAACGTGCTTTATCTGCGGAACAGTTTTCGTGCTTCATTTCCTCCTTTATTCTGTCCTCCATATTTGCAGTGATCCGCACCTTTAAAACATGGGAAATGTCCTGCAGAAAAAAGTGACCGGCCAGGCCATGGTACACAACATTGTCTTTAACCACACGATTGTATAATGAGGAGCATATATACCTGATAAAACGCTCTCTGCCATGACTGAAGCGTTCAAGCACTGATGGCGCATCGTGTAAAGCTCTGACCAGCCTGATTTCGGGAATGTTAAATTCTGTTGATGCCGCAAGAAGTATGTCACGAGACACGCATTCATAGCCAAGTCGCTGCGCGAGGGATTCAGCTACTTCTTTTCCTCGACTAAACGAACCTCTCGATATTGTGATAATGGCCATATAATCCTCCTTTTTCTATGGGATACTTCGGATAATTAACTTTTCGTTTAACATCAAAGCGTGTTGAGAAATTTACAGCTGATATAGGGTGATGCAGTAGTATGTGCTTATCTTTGAGGATAAAATTTTGATTCGAGTTAGTAAAAACGTAAGCATTTAACCTCGAATGTCGCCATAAATTAAATTATGTGGAGATATTTAACCAAATTATTTAACACTCAAATTCCTGCCTTGAGCCGTAGTTCTACTCCGGTCAGCAGAGACCGGATGCCCGGTTTACAGATAAGAGCCATATCAATACAGCCGGGGTTATATGACGAAACTGTCTACCCGATCCTTTGGCAAAACCCTTCGGTCTGAGAGGTAAGTGGAAATGGTGATAGACAACACTGTAATGCTTTGGTGTGCCCTTTAGAGTGAACAAATGGTGGAGAATTAAATATGGTAAGGCGGATACCCTGGCAAGATTTTACTGTTATGCTTACAGTATTTGCCATTACAGTTTTTGTTGATCTTATTGCGGCAGAAGGTGAGGAGGGATTAAGAGTATGTTTAGTAAAATAGTGACAAATGAGAATGATCAGCCGGGATCAGTAATATATATCCCCCATGGCGGCGGGCCATGGCCCCTGCTTGGAGATCCCCGCCACAGAGACCTGATCGGTTTTCTGGAAAAGGTGCCATCTTTCCTTGTTAAACCTTCGGCGATCCTTGTGGTCAGTGGGCACTGGGAGGAGAGCAAGCCGACAGTTAACAGCGGTGTTGCTCCGTCTCTTTTCTATGATTACTCTGGTTTTCCTGAAGAATCCTATAGGATAACTTACCCTGCTCCAGGAGATCCCTTACTTGCAGACAGGATTGTAAAACTACTGGGAAGCCATGGTGTCCAGGCAGCCTGCGATGACCATCGTGGATTTGATCACGGCGTTTTTGTTCCCCTGAAAATTATGTACCCGGAGGCGACGATACCCTGTGTTCAACTCTCCCTGGTAAACAGTCTGGATCCTGCTGAGCACATCCGGATCGGCAGGGCTTTGTCCGATCTGCTGGAAGAAGAGAATCTGCTGATTATCGGTTCAGGAGCCTCGTTTCATAATCTTCGGGCCTTTCATGAAGAACCTACAGAAGAAGCGAAAGCCGGGAATGAATCCTTTGAGAAATGGCTTATAGACACCCTCTCAAGTGACGGATTGTCTGAAAAAGAAAGAGCAGGGATGCTGGAGAAATGGGAGAGCGCTCCAGCCGCAAGATACTGCCACCCCAGGGAAGAACATCTGCTCCCTCTGCATGTCTGTTACGGTATATGCTCAGCCGCTGCCC
>JAUVON010000409.1 GCA_030599175.1 Desulfobulbaceae bacterium
ATTATTGCCCAGAAGAATAGTGATATTCACTGTATCTATGTTGCTGTTGGTCAGAAAAAATCAACTGTTGCTCTGGTTGTTGAAGCCCTTAGAAAGCATGGCGCCATGGAATATACTACAGTCGTCGCCGCCTGTGCTTCCGACCCTGCACCAATGCAGTATATCGCTCCTTTTGCCGGATGTTCAATGGGTGAATATTTCCGCGATAACGGCAAGCATGCACTGATTATCTATGATGATCTCTCAAAGCAGGCTGTCGCCTATCGTGAGCTTTCCCTCCTGCTCAGGCGTCCACCTGGGCGTGAAGCGTATCCCGGTGATATCTTTTTCAACCATTCCCGTCTGCTGGAGCGTGCGTCCAAGGTAAATGATGAACTTGGTGCCGGGTCATTAACTGCCTTACCGATCATCGAAACTCAGGCCGGTGATGTTTCCGCCTTTATTCCGACTAACGTCATCTCCATTACAGATGGTCAGGTATACCTTGAGCCGAATCTGTTCTTTTCAGGTGTACGTCCGGCAATTAATGTAGGCCTGTCCGTTTCCCGGGTTGGTGGTGCCGCACAGGTAAAGGCAATGAAACAGGTTGCAGGAACCCTTCGCCTGGATCTTGCCCAGTATCGTGAGCTCGCAGCATTTGCGGCTTTCGGTTCAGATCTTGATGCAGCTACCCAGGCAAAACTCACTCGAGGAGAGAGGCTTGTTGAGATTCTCAAGCAGCCCCAGTTTCAGCCGCTGCCCATGGAAAAGCAGGTAACTATCATCTACGCAGGTGCCAATGGTTTCCTTGATAAGCTGCCGGTAGAGACTTTGGCGGATTACGAAAATGAACTGTACAGCTATATAGAATCAAATGAACCAACTGTTCTCACTGATCTTGCAGCTGAAGAGGAGTTTACTGATC
The DNA here is from genome assembly GCA_030599175.1 of Desulfobulbaceae bacterium. Taxonomy (GTDB): domain Bacteria; phylum Desulfobacterota; class Desulfobulbia; order Desulfobulbales; family Desulfocapsaceae; genus Desulfomarina. The sequence goes on from JAUVON010000409.1 coordinate 905, forward strand.
CAATCAAGGAGAAACTCGATAAAGTACTGACCAGCTTTGGTGACACTTTCAAGGCAGGTAAAGGTCTTAACTAATCCAGGATAGGACAAGATATGCCAAGTTTAAAGGATGTCAAATCAAAGATCACTGGTGTACAGAAGACATCACAGATCACCAAAGCCATGAACATGGTTGCCGCGTCTAAACTGCGGGGCGCCCAGGAGAAGATGGAGGCCTTCCGGCCGTATACCGCGCAGTTCAATGAGGCTATGTCAAACCTGTCTGGTGGAGCTAATACTTCTGCGTTTCCACTTATGGAAAATCGGGACGTAAAAAAGGTTGAGTTGGTGGTTATCACCTCTGATCGTGGTTTATGCGGCTCCTACAACGCGCACATCATCAAACTTGCTGTGGAGATGATTGCCAAGTATGAGGCTGAGGGTAAAGATATCAGTCTCGTATGTGTAGGAAAAAAAGGATTTCAATTACTGAAAAAGACCGGCAAGGTAAGAAAAAGTTACCTTAATGTCATGTCCAGCTTTGAGATGTTTAATGCACGGGAGATTGCCACAGATCTTGCCGGGGAGTTTCTCAGTGGTGCAACAGATAAGGTCGAAGTCGTTTTTGGAGAGTTTAAGTCTGTTGCAGTTCAGAGACCGGTTGATGTTTCTTTTCTCCCTATTCAGCCCGTTGAAGCTGACGGTGAGGCAGAGAAGAAATTTTCAGGTGACTATATCTATGAACCTTCATCAGAAGAACTTATGGATACCCTGCAACCTCTTTATCTCAATGTCCTCGTTTATCATGCGATGTTGGAGGTAGGTACCAGTGAGCACGCTGCAAGGATGACTGCGATGGATAATGCAACCACCGCATGTAAGGATATTGTGAGTAATTTGACCATCGTCTATAATAAGGCTCGTCAGGCTGCAGTAACTAACGAGCTTATGGATATTGTTGGTGGCGCAGAAGCCCTGAAATAATAATTGAAAATATTGATAATTTGACAAAGTCCTAAAAATATTAAAATAGGATGGCTAAGTAAAAAAAACATCTGCTTTTACGACGCCATGATTTAACGACTTTTGAGGAGGGTTATAGCCCAATGAGTGAGCAAAGGAAAGGAAAAGTCATACAGGTTATCGGACCTGTCGTAGATGTTGAATTTGAGCCTGGCGATCTGCCGGAGATCTTGAACGCATGCACAGTCACCAATCCGGGTATTGATGATACACCGGACAATCTTGTTGTCGAGGTTGCCCTGCATCTTGGTGATAATGTGTGTCGTTGTATTGCTATGGATCAGACTGACGGTCTGGTGCGTGGCATGGAGGTAACGGATCGAGGGGAACCGATTACCATTCCTGTAGGTAAATCGTCTCTCGGCAGGATCATGAATGTTGTAGGACGTCCGGTTGATGGTCTTGGTGAAATCACCTCCGAAAACAGCCTGCC
>JAUVON010000276.1 GCA_030599175.1 Desulfobulbaceae bacterium
GTGAAAGAGAAACTGAAGGTGGTTTTTCTACCTAATTATAATGTATCCCAGGCGGAGATTATTATGCCTGCAGCAGATCTGTCGGAACAGATTTCCACCGCCGGTACGGAAGCTTCAGGTACGGGAAACATGAAGTTTTCACTTAACGGGGCACTGACCATCGGCACTCTTGATGGTGCAAATATCGAGATCCGTGAGGAAGTAGGGGAGGAGAACATTTTTATTTTCGGTTTGACCGCAGATGAAGCGGAATTTGAAAGGAAAAATGTCAGCAGGACACCTCTCCAGGTATGTGAGCAAAATGAGAAGATACAAGATGTAATTGAAGCAATCAGCAACGGATCTTTCAGTAATGGAGATAAATCACTTTTTCAACCCCTTGTGGACAGCTTAATGGATAAACATGATCCATATCTTCATATGGTTGATTTTGAATCGTATATTATATGCCAGAACCGGGTGAGCGAGATGTTCCTCGACCAGGATAGCTGGACCAGAATGGCAATACTCAATGTTGCACGGATGGGTAAATTCTCCACTGATCGTACCATTAAACAGTATTCCGAAGAGATCTGGGGTATACCGGTTGAGGAGTAAATTAACAGAGCTGCGTTATAGATTTTTACATGCAGAATTGCGCCAGCAGGTGGGGTCTGATGCTAGGTAATCACCGGTGAGTTGATATGCTGCTCCTCGACAGCCATAACATTCCGATGCTTTTTCGCAACTGCGGCACTCTCCTTTGATCATCTGCCGGTAATTCTTCAGATTGTCGATTACCTCACTGTTTTTCAGGATATGAGCGAGTTTGTTATTACGAATATTATCCAGAGCAATGGTAACTCCTACACAGGGCATGACATCACCGGTTGCTGTAACCACACAGGAGACCTGGTGCCGCATGCATTTGTTGCCTACCAGTGGCGGCTGTGGTTCCCATTTACGACCAAACATTTTTTGGTCAATGACCGAAAGCTCGGTAAATAACTCCTTCAATTCTCCCGGGTCGACGCCAAGCCAACTATTTTCACGACCATTAGCCTGGGGAGTAATGACTTCAAAATAAGGTTCAATATTTTCAGCCCGCAGCCACTGCCACATTGACGGTAATTCTTTAATATTTTGTCGGCAGATGACAGTGCTGATTGCCAGAAAGAGCTCTTTAGAGGGATATCCTGCCTCCTTTAATGCAGCCAGCGCCCTGTTGATCATCCGAAATGCTCCTTTTTTCCCGGCCAGATGATCCTGGATTTTCTCATCCCGGGAATTTTGTTTCAAGGCAATCCGTACCTTTTCTTCGGCCAGCACATCTGCCAATTCTTTGTCAATCCCGGAACCATTAGTAAACATTTCGATCTCAAGGCCTTCTTCACCAAGAAAGCGCAGCATCTCAACAAGATGCGGATAAATAGATGGTTCTCCCCCCAGAATGATAATTTTTCGTGCTCCCAGCTCTTTCGCCTGTCGGATGACATCCTTGATCGCTTTTCTGGAAAGTTCATTTCTGCATTCAACCTTCTCGTCAACATAGCAGTAGGAGCAGCGGAAGTTGCAAATGCGGCTGAACTCAATCTCCATGGATAGCAGTCTGTCAGCAGCCACAGCCTCACGGATCTCCCGTTCGGTAAATTCAAAATTATAAATCTGCATTGATGTCAATATTCCTCAAGATCCTGAAACCTGTTCATATTCTCCCACCGTTTTACTTCTCTCCTGTAGCGTCCTTCCCAGCCATACTTCTTCATAACCCTTCTATAGTGGAGTGTCAAAAAAGGTTTGAACATAAATCGCCAGATGAATATCCATAGCCATCCTTGACTTCTGACTTCAGCGGGTGGATTCCACCAGCCCAACACAACTTGACGCTGATACCAGAATTGGAATTGCAACTGTTCTGTAGTTAAATAATTTGTTCGCACATTAGCCCACAGACCGTTGTATTTTGTTAGATCAGTCTGGTTGGTAATTAATTCCTGCTGCAGAAGATGTTCTCGTATCCCGGTTTTGGGATAGGGGGTCAACACCTGGCAGTACGCTGCGTCGGCTTTAATAGATTTGAAGAATTCATAATTATCTCTGATAGATTCTTCGTCATCCTCGGGAAAGCCGAAGATAAGGCCGCCGATGACCATCATTCCGTACTTATGACAGTTTTTAACAGCTTGTTTGGAAAATGCTATAATATCGCTTTTACCGGCAGCAGCCAGGTTCTTTTTTGATACGTTTTCAATTCCAAGGAAAACGGAACGAAAACCGGCTTCTGCCATTTTTGCGACCATTGGTTCGTTTTTTGCCATCGACACACAGTCTGCCTGGACAAAAAGATGAAGGCCTTTATAATTCCTGGCAATTATGGCATCACACAGTTCTATGACCCTGGCTGGGTTCAGCACCATATTATCATCTGTGATAAAAATGTATCGTGTCTTTCGGTTGAAATAGATATCGTCAATATCTTCCAGCACCCGGCTTACAGGAAAAGTTCTGAAGGTGCGACCATACATATGTTTCATCGAACAGAAATTGCACGTACGGGTACAACCACGCGAGGTCTCTATCAGTTCGATTTTAGAGTGAAGCATATGGTATCCCCAGGTCAATCTTCGCTTATCCCGGATTGGCGGTTTCAGTTCGCTGAGATCAAGGTTTTCACCCCGGGGATTGTGAATAAAAGCGCCATGTTTTTTATACGACAGGGAGGGGATGGCAGCCAGATTTCCCTGGCCGGCTAGTGCATTAACCAGCAGGCGGCATGGTTCTTCACCTTCGCCCCTGATCATAAAGTCGATGTATTTTGCCTCATGGGATGTCGCTATCTCTTCAAACATCAGGGTGGCGTGGTATCCCCCGATAACTATTTTTACTTCGGGAAGAAGTTCTCTGATGAGGCGGGTTATCTTAATACAGGTATCATACTGCCAGGTCATGGCGGAAAGACCAATAAGATCAGGTTCAATCTTCTTCACTGTTCTGGTAATATATTTTTTGATTGACCGACGCTTTCGAATCAGATCGATCAGAAAAACATCATGTTCAATATCTATATTTGCACCAACACTGGCTATTCCATGGTTTGACAGGTGAAATGCCGCTTCGTGAATGATGACCGGTACCACATCAGGCATAGATATTAGAATCACTTTCATATCTGCCTCTCGTAAAATGATTGGTGAACCCGCTTGGCAAGTTGAGCAGTAGATGGTGGATTATTTTCATAGTCCGGTTCGATACAATCAATACTTTTAACGCTGATTGTATTTTTTATCCTGGTATTAAAAAGAAACCTGCCGGGAGTGAAGAGCTTGTCGCTATTACGAATCTGCAGAACATGGACAGGGGCCTGATGCATCCGTGCAATTTTCAAGGCGCCCATATGAAATTCGCCGATTCTTCCGTCCCGAACCCTGGTTCCTTCCGGGAAGACAAAGAGATTACCGCCTGCCTTCAAATAGGTAGCCATCGTCTCCATCTGCTCAATCATCATCCTGGAAAACCGTCCTTCGCCGGTCGCAGGGAGATAACCGGATTTTGCGATAATCCAGCCGAAAACAGGTGCCCCGAAAAAACGTGTTTTGACGATTGTTTTTTGTTTTGGGAAGAGAGCAATTAATAGCAGCGGGTCAAGATAGGAGAGGTGGTTACAGACAATAACTGAAGATTTGATTGCTGCTGCTCGTTCGTCAATTTCAATCTTTTGACGGGGGGATGTTAGTTTAAGGATATGGAAAAAGAAACGGTAAAAGAGGCTGTTCAATTTCTGGAAATGAGTTTCAGGATTTTTTGAAAACAGCGAGAATGCAATATAGAACCAGGAAAAAAACAGGAGAAATCCAAATATAAACCAGCTCCAGCATGCAATGGTTACAGTGCAATCAATAAGTCGATCAATCAGATGACCAACCCGACAAGTCGGAAAACTTTTTAGAGTCACTGGATAAGTGCCTTGATGCTAGTATTAACCACTTGAATTAAATAGCACTTTAGATTTTCTTGTTTTTTATTACAGCTTTTATGGGGTAAGGCACTGATATGGTTAACACACGTAACACCCTGATATTATTACATCCGGAAAATTGTGTTAACCGTAAGATTTTGTGGTTGACAGACTCTCAAATTCTTACGGATGTTAACCATAGAATCTAA
>JAUVON010000157.1 GCA_030599175.1 Desulfobulbaceae bacterium
CCATGCCGTTGCTGTTGTTAAGGTTGGTGTGTTTTGTACCACCAGAGTCATGCTCTATATCTTTGGTACCGAGACGATGCATGCACTCAACCTCGGTATACCAACTGCCTATTTCGTCGGCTTCACAGTCCTGGCCGCTTCCATTATTGCCTTATCCAAGGATAACCTGAAAGCACGACTTGCATATTCTACTGTGAGCCAGCTCTCCTATATAATTATGGGTGTAGCTCTGCTAACCGATCCCGGACTCCAGGGGGGCCTGATTCATATAGTCAATCATGGCTTCGCCAAGATCACCCTGTTTTTCTGTGCTGGTGCCATCTACGTTGCATCCCATAAGAAACATATCTCTGAAATGGATGGCCTGGGTAAAACAATGCCCTTCACCTTCGGCGCTTTTGCAATTGCATCACTTTCCATGATCGGTGCGCCCCCGGTGGGCGGATTTATCACCAAATGGAATCTTCTCATCGGCTCCGTTGAGGCTCACCAGATTGGTATTCTCCTCATTTTGATTGCCAGTACCATGTTGAATGCCGCCTATTTTGTACCCGTTACCTACAGGGCATTTTTTGGCAAAAGACCTGCGGGAGAGCCATTTCAAGGAATTAAAGAAGCTCCGCTATCTATGCTGATACCAATTATCATTGCATGCACCATTTCCGTGTTACTTGGTATTTTTCCTAATTTCATGTTGCAATTTGTAAAGGCGGTGACAGGATGATTATACAGATAATCGATTACCTGAAAGAGCGGCCAAAAACAGTGCGGGTTTCCAGCTACATAGGTATTGCAATCATGCTTATCTGGAGTGTTTTAGCTGTTGACAACCATCATGCACACACCTGGGCGGAAAAATACATCCCCGGTTTCTGGTCTCTTTTCAGTCTGGGCGCAGCTGTAGTGCTTATTTTCTTTGCCCGATGGTTCGGTAAGAGTGGAATTATGACCCGAGAGGATTACTATGACAACTAGTTTCATCCACCCGGCCCTTATCCTGATATTTGGTGGCCTTCTTCTGCCTTTTGTCAAAGGTCCCTTCAGGAAGCCATATCTTTTCATAATTCCATTATTGACACTGCTGAATGTAGTCTACCTGAGTTGGCATCCTGGCGTCTACGGTGTAGTCAATTTCATGGGGGGAGACTGGACTCTCACCTTTGGCCGTGTAGACCGTTTATCAATGGTCTTTGGTTTCATCATGGCTCTCATGGCTGTCATTGGTACAGTATACGGATTACACGTTAATGATGATCTACAACATATAGCTGCCTGGTTCTATGTTGCAGGTTCCTTAGGAGTCATTTACTGCGGCGACTACCTGGTACTCTTCCTCTTCTGGGAGTTAATGGCTTTTGCCTCAACATTTCTTATCTGGTTCAATAAAGATAAAGGATCCCTTGCCGCAGGATATCGCTATCTCCTCGTACACACCTTTGGCGGAGTGGTACTTCTTCTCGGTTTTGTTCTCAGGTATCAGGCGACGGGTGATCTCTCCTTTGTTCTTCTCAGTGAAGAGAACACACACCTATACACCTGGCTTATCATGGCCGGCCTTATGCTTAACGCTGCGGTGCCACCGCTTCATTCCTGGCTGCCGGATGCGTACAGTAAAGCCACTGTTACCGGCGCAGTTTTTATGTGTGCTTTCACTACTAAAACTGCCATTTATACCCTTGCCAGAGGTTTTGCCGGGTTTGACATCCTGATCGTTCTTGGTGTTGTTATGGCCATTTACGGAATCATATATGCTCTCATTGAGAATGATATTCGCCGACTCCTTGGTTGGGAAATTGTCAGTCAGGTTGGCTATATGGTCGCTGGTGTAGGGATTGGAACTGCTCTTGCGATCAACGGTACATGCGCTCACGCCTTTGCTCATATACTCTATAAAGGGCTGCTGTTTATGGCAGCTGGAGCGGTTATCCACGCTACCGGGAAATCGAAATTTACAGACCTTGGAGGTCTCTACAAAAAAATGCCGCTTACCTTCTTTTTCCTGGTAATAGGCGGTATCTCCGTATCTGCTTTTCCTTTCTTTTCAGGTTTTGTGACCAAGTCCATGATCATAGCCGCCGGTTTTGAGGAACATCTTCTGATCCCGGCTTTTCTCCTTACCATGGTCTCCGTCGGCACTTTTTTAGTGGCCGGCCTGCGTTTACCCTATCTTATCTTTTTCGGTGACACCAGGTGCAGCGATGAAACCTGGAGCAAAGCTGAAGATCCACCGTGGAATATGCAGCTGGCGATGCTGGCTGCCAGTTTTTTCTGTCTGCTGGTCGGCTCATACACGCCATTTCTCTACAATATGCTGCCCTATACAGATGTTGCTTTCCACCCCTATGGCAGTTATCACCTTAGCGAAACCATGCAACTACTTGCTTTCACTGCTATTATTTTTATCTTTCTGAAAGATAAAATCGGCGCAAGGGCTACCATCAGCTTGGATCTTGACTGGTTTTATCGAAGAGGAGGACGTCTTTTCCTCTGGCTGGCTAAAAACCCTGTTCAGTGGCTCGACACCTGTTGGGGGTCAGCATACAAAGTAGTCGGCCTCTACCCTCTTATGACCACTGCACGGTTCTGGTCATGGTTTGACTGGCATGGTATCGACGGTATCGTAGACGGGAGTGCCAGATGTGTGCGAGCTATTGGCCGGAGAGTAAGTCTCACCCTGCAAAGGGGACAGATTCAGCAGACAATTTATATTTCCATCACCTTTGCCGCTATTCTTCTGGTTTCGTATGTCTGGTTATAACACTTTGAACTTAAGGATCACTTCGTAATGGACCAACTACTGCTTAATACCGGCTTCCCAATTCTGAGTGTAATCATTTTTCTGCCCTTAGCAGGAGCACTACTGCTTCTCTTCACGAAAAATGATACCATTTGTAAAAATATTGCCCTGCTTGTCACAAGCCTCGTCGCAATTATATCCATTTGGCTCATTTTCGGCTTTGATAAGAGTTCAGCACAGTTCCAATTTGGTGAACATTACAGTTGGATAAATACTCTTAATATTAATTATACAATTGGCGTAGACGGCATCTCTATTTTGCTGATCCTTATGACCACTTTCATAATGCCGTTTTGTGTCCTTGCCTCATGGTCTTATATAAAAACGAGAATTCAAGCTTTCATGATCTGTATGCTCATCATGGAAACTGCCATGATTGGTGTATTTGCCGCCCTCGACTTTGTACTTTTTTATGTGCTTTGGGAGGCAATGCTTATCCCAATGTATATGCTCATTGCCATATGGGGAGGGCCAAGAAAAATATATGCCTCTATCAAATTTTTTCTCTACACCCTCTCAGGTTCTATCCTGCTGCTTGTTGGAATAATCTGGCTTTACACTGCCAATAATTACAGTTTTTATATCCCTGACATGATGTGGCAGGATTATTCCCTTACCGCACAAGTCTACCTCTTTCTCGCATTTTTCCTTGCTTTTGCCATCAAGGTACCCATGTTTCCCTTCCACACCTGGCTGCCGGCTGCTCATGTAGAAGCTCCTACAGCCGGTTCTGTTGTCCTTGCCAGTATCCTGTTGAAGATGGGCACCTATGGCTTCCTGCGGTTTGCTTTGCCGATCACCCCGGAGGCAACCGTCATTATGATGCCATATGTTCTCTGGCTGTCTATTGCAGGTATTATCTACGGTGGCTTTACCGCACTTGCTCAGAGCGACATGAAAAAACTCATCGCTTACTCTTCAGTTGGTCATATGGGTTTTGTAACACTTGGAATCTTTGTTCTGAATATTGATGGGGTTGAAGGTGCTATTTTACAAATGGTAAATCACGGTATTACTACGGGGGCCCTGTTTCTTTGTGTGGGTATGATCTACGAAAGGACTCACAGCCGTGAATTGAATACCGCAAGAGGCTTAGGTAAATATATGCCCATATTTATCACCTTCCTCACATTCTTTTCCCTCTCATCATTTGGTTTTCCCGGCACAAACAGTTTCGTCGGTGAATTTATGATTCTGGCTGGTGCATTTGAGTTTGACACCAGTTTAGGAAGATTCCCATATCTTGCCCTGGCAGCTATTCCAGGAGCTGTTCTTGCAGCTGCCTACATGCTGAGAATGCTTCAGAAGATCATCTGGGGTGGCACCGACAATCCTGATCAATCATGGATCAGCGACCTAAATTTGCGGGAAATAGTGACTCTTGCACCGTTTCTCTTTTTTGTATTTTGGATTGGACTCGGACCACAGCCGTTTCTCGACTTGATACATACAAGTGTTGTGCAATTATTGGATCAATTTCATGCACATCAGGCTACTACTGTGGCAGCAGCCAATGTGCTGTTAAACTGAGTTAAAATAAACTCGTAAAGGTAACGCAATGCTATTTCTCCCTGAATTAACGCTGTTAGGAGCTGGCCTGACTCTCTTCATTTTCAGTCTAGGAAAGCCAGGTAGTGGAAAAATAAGGAACCTGGCGCTATCACTGGCGGCTGTTACATTTCTTGCCACAATGCTTTGTATCAACTCTGAAGGTACTCTTTTTTATAATTCCTACAAAGTAGACTTCTTCTCCCAGTTTTTCAAAGTACTTATTGCTTTAGCAACCTTCATAGTCATTATCTTCAGTGGCAAACTGGATGGTATAAAAGAAGATATTCAGCCGGAATATTACCTCTTCCTGTTCATGTCAGTCCTCGGCCTCATGATGCTCGTGTCCAGTGTTGAACTTCTGGCGATTTTTATTTCTCTAGAACTCTCATCATTTGCTGTATACCTCATGGTACCAATGAGAAAGGCAGGGAAGTTGGGCGGAGCTCAAGTAGAGGCGGGTATCAAATATCTTCTCTACGGGGTTGTGGCCACCGGCTTGATGCTCTACGGAATGAGTTATATCTATGGCCTGACCGGATCAACTCACCTTGCAGAAATTGCAGATAAACTATCTCGGATGTACAACCAACCCGCCGCCGTGATTGCTGTTGTTCTCGTTTTGGCCGGGTTCTTTTATAAGCTTGCCCTGGTGCCACTTCATTTCTGGGTTCCTGATGTTTACGAAGGTGCCTCCAATGAAACTACATCTTTTATCGCCACGGTTCCTAAACTGGCAGCGGTTGCCCTTCTTATCCGCATTGTTACCCTGGTGACACCAGACGGAAATGCTATGACCCAGGTATTAATGGTTTGCGCCATAGCATCCATGTTCTATGGAAACCTTTCAGCTCTCGTGCAGACAGACGTCAAACGGTTACTTGGCTTCTCAGGGATTTCTCATGCCGGGTTTGTTCTTCTAGGGCTTTTAACGTTTGATCTTACAGGTTATGCAACAGCTATGTACTACATCGTCGGGTATGTTTTTATGAATCTGGCGTGTTTCCTGGTTGTATGTACAGTTGCTCAAAATGGAGATAATGTTTCGATAGATGACCTGACCGGCCTACATAAAAGAGCCCCGCTACTTGCACTTACATTAACAGTAGGTCTTTTCGCGCTTGCCGGCATTCCCCCCCTGGTTGGTTTCACAGGAAAATTCATGCTACTCGTCGCCGCATTAAAACAGGGGTACCTCCTCCTGGTCACTCTGGCAGCAATTAATACAGCTATAGCTATCTATTATTACCTTTCCATCGTAAGAATTACTTTCTGTACAGATGATGCAGATCGAGGGAGTGTAATAACAGGTCGTTTTCATTACATTCTATGCTTTTCACTGATTCTGATCATAATCATTATGGGTACAATCCCACAAAAATTTATTGATATAACAACTACTGCGGTTCAAACCCTCGTTTAGTGCTTTAGAAATAATTTTCTTTCTTTTTTATAGGAATTTACATTGATTTTTATGCCGGCCTTGAGAGTGACTTCTCAAGGCCTTTTTACTTAGACATCTCAAACTCTAAATTTATACGAGAATACTATTTATATGAATATGTGGCTCTTTTTTATTCTTTTCGTACTCACCTTCACATTCTTTCTTGAAGCAATTGTTTCCTTTCTAAACATTAGGGCACTTACCTCCACGCTTCCCAAAGAATTCGAAAACATTTATGACAATGAAAAGTATAAAAAATCTCAGAAGTATACAAAAATCACTGCCAGATTCAGCCTGGTACAGAATGGATTCTCCACTCTTATTACCATCCTGTTTTTATTACTTGGCGGTTTTAATATGGTTGATCTCTGGGCCAGAAGTTTTGGCTTTAGTGAAATAATAACAGGACTTATCTTCACCGGTATCCTGATCTTATTCAGCTTTTTAGCTGGGCTTCCTTTTTCAGTCTATTCTACTTTCGTCATTGAAGAACAGTTTGGATTTAACAAGACCACTGTTCAAACTTTTATTGTCGATATAATAAAGGGCTCAGCTCTTATTATTATTATTGGTACGCCTATTCTCACCCTGATTCTATGGTTTTTTATGTCAACAGGAACCTACGCATGGCTTTTTTGCTGGGTTGGTGTTTTTATAATATCGCTTTTCCTGCAATTCATTGCTCCTGTAGTCATCATGCCGCTTTTTAATACGTTTTCTCCCATTGAAGAAGGCGTCTTAAAAGACAATATCCTGCGCTATGCCAATCAGGAAAACTTTAAACTCCAGGGCATCTACACAATGGACGGATCAAAAAGATCTTCTAAGCTCAATGCCTTTTTTACAGGGTTGGGCAATTTCAAAAAGATCGTATTCTATGATACCCTGCTTGATAAACTTACCGAATTGGAAATTGTTGCAATCCTCGCCCACGAAATGGGCCACTTCAAACTCAAACATATCACAAAAATGATAGTGGGATCTGCAATCCAAAC
>JAUVON010000371.1 GCA_030599175.1 Desulfobulbaceae bacterium
AGGACATGAGTGATTTTTATATTCCCATGGGTAGTGATGCAGTAGCTACCGTATACAGTCACCGCTGGCATCATATTCAAATCTTGAGAAAGATTTTGCTGCGGGTGGAAAGCTGGCGTAATTTTATGCATTTTCATTAATAAATCAGGAGCTAACAGATATGAATTTAAATAGTGGCAAGAGGCTTTTTGCATGGGGTGTACTGTCGGGACTCACAATACTTTTCCTCAATGGTTGTGCCGGACAGGTGGCAACCCAGGAGGAGGCAACCTCATCCATCAAGGGTGAGGCTGTGGAAGAACGGGTGCCGGTTGACTTTGCTGCGATGGCCGAGCAGGGTGAGGTGGATGATGGCTGGATTAAGAGCTTTGCTGACCCGTCTCTGACAAAACTTACGGACGAGGCATTGGCAGCAAACCCCGGTCTTAAAATTGCGGAAGCCAAGGTCGAACAGGCCGATGGTCTAACCCGTCAGGCTGAAGCAGGCCTCAAACCCACAGTTGGTTATGGTGGTGGATATCAGGATAATCAATACTCAGGTACAGGTGCCGGCAAGGGAGGGGGCGCAGCCGGACTGGCTGTTTCCTGGGAAGCCGATGTCTGGGGACGTATTCGAACCGGTATTGCCGGTACCGAACAGGAGACAGCAGCAACAGTGGCTGACTTCCACTTTGCAAGGCAGGCCCTTGCAGCATCTGTGTCCAACGGCTGGTTTATGGCAAATACTGCAAAATTCCAGCATCAGTTTGCCGAGGATATTGTCAAACTCCAGCAAAAAAGAGTTGAAGTTGCCGAGGCTATGCAGAAAGTCGGCAAGGGAACTGAACGGGATGTTCATCTGGCTCGCGGTGCTGCTGCATCAGCTGGAGAAGCTGCCCGTGATGCATTATCAGCATCTGAAAACGCACTTCGCAGTCTGGAGTTGCTGTTAGGGCGCTACCCGTCTGCCGATCTTAAAACGGCTGAAAAACTTGTTGCGGTACCACCACCCATTCCGGCAGGAATTCCCTCCGAGGTAATGGAGCGGAGACCTGACCTCATTGCCGCAGAGCATCGGGTGGCAGCAGCTTTTTACAAACAGAAAGAGGCAGAACTCCTTCATCTGCCCCGTTTCAACTTCTCCCTTGGTGTCGGTATAAACTCTATAAATGATGCCATATCCGGGCTTACTGCCGGTCTTTTTGGTCCTCTTTATACCGGCGGGGCGATTGAGGCTGAGGTTGATAAGGCAACAGCAGTACAGAAAGAGGCCATTGCCGTCTATGCCCAGGCAGCCCTTACTGCTTTTAAAGAGGTGGAGGGGTCGCTCGCAGCTGAAGAACATCTCCTCAAACGTGAGGAGTATTTGGAGATTGAGGTGACGGAAAACAAAAAGGCGTATGACCAGACCATGAAACAGTATGAAATTGGTCAAATCTCCCTGCTTGACGTGCTGACGGTTGAGAATAAATGGATAGAGTCGCGCATTGCGGAAATGGATGTTGCCGGTAAGCGTCTGGTTAACCGGGTAAACCTGCATCTTGCCCTTGGCGGCAGTTTCGAAGAGCAGCCGGCTGTTGCTGCAGAGTAGTAATAAGTGAAATATTTTCGAGGGGTGCGGCTTGCTTAAATAGAGGTAGCACCATCTCCACAGTAACTGCTTTTTGTTTTATTCCACGGGAGGCAAGAAGAGGTTTTAATGCCACCCGTGGATTTTTTATTAGTTGAGGTGATCTGAGTTTTTAAGTAGTCAAGGGTTGAATAGTTGATCGTGATGTATATCGTCTATCAGCACCTATCCTGGTGTTTTTTAACAATTCTTTAACCAGTAGGGGAGGAGGTTATGATCAAAAAAGGCAGTTTGATATTTGCTTTATTTCTCCTGGTGAATGTTATCTTTATTTCTTCCGGATATTTCGCCACCCAGAGCTTTGCTGCCGGGCAGTCAGGCACTTTCACAGGATCATGGGTGGCCGACGGTGTCAGGGATTCGCTTTCTTTTGGGGAAAACAGGCAGGCCTCACTCTTTAAATTTACAGGCCATGTGAATTTAAAAGATACTGTCGGGGAAAAAAGGGATTTCTGGTCCGAGTGTATCGGTTTGGCAGATAGTCAGACCGGCAGCATTGTACGCTGTGTCTGGCGCAGCCTGGACGATCAGGAAATTTACATTACCCTTAAGGGAGAAAAATTCGCCCAGGGAAGTAAGGTAACAGGGGAAATCATTGGAGGTACAGGGGCAGCTGAAGGTATCAGCGGTACCCTGCAGTTTGAATGGTCGTCAATGTCTTTCCAGACACACAACAACATAACTACGGTTGGCGGATATGCGAAGAACCTGAGCGGATCATTCCAGCTGCCTTGATCGAAACTTTTACGTACATTCGTTTGAATACATAACAAGTTTGTCATAAATGAGGAGCTGAATTATGTGGATTATTGAACTATTGGTTGTACTCTTTTTTATCTGGCTTGGTGCGAGGATGGGTAGTATTGGAATCGGTTTTGCCGGCGGTTTCGGTGTTCTGGTTCTCGGTTTTGTCTTCGGTTTGAAACCGGGCAGTATCCCTATCGATGTCATCCTGATCATCATGGGTGTTATCGCAGCGATTGCCGCCATGCAGGAGGCGGGTGGGCTTGACTACCTGGTTCATCTCGCTGAGAAGGTGCTGAAAAGTAATCCAAAGTATATCACCTTTCTTGCTCCCATCGTTACCTATACCATGACCATGTTTGCCGGTACCGGCCATACTGCCTTTTCCACCCTGCCGGTAATTGCCGAGGTTGCCAAACGTGAAGGAATTCGTCCTTCACGCCCCCTTGCAATCGCAACGGTCGCCTCTCAGATTGCGATCACCGCTTCACCCATCTCTGCCGCTGTGGTGTTTTTTTCCTCGGAACTGGAAAAAGTCGGTGTTGACTATGTACAGCTCCT
>JAUVON010000373.1 GCA_030599175.1 Desulfobulbaceae bacterium
ACATTTTTGTAATTTTTCCATTTTTTTATTACATTATTGTTCTCTTTATGCAGCCGCTTCTCTCCTTATTCATTGCATAAGTTTACATTTTAAAATGAAGAGGGTATGTTGGCCGTGCAGCTGAACATTAAGGGTACCTTGCAAAATTGCTTTTTCACCTAATCTCTTCGTTAACCAGATTTTTTTATCCTCAGAATATCAACTATATGCCTGCGGTAAAAAAATCTGGTTGCCTCGACATTCAATGAAAAATCTAATTTTTCAAGGTACCCTTAAGGCTTTATTTTTCACAAACAATAGCTGAATTACTATGAATATCGACGGAAAACGCTACAGGACAATCTGGCCGGATCCCCAGGACAAGAGCGCTGTCTGTATTATCGATCAGCGCAAACTCCCCCACGAGTTTGTAATAGAACAGCTTAACAGTGTCGAACAGACTATTGTCGCCATTAAGGATATGCATGTGCGCGGCGCCGGGCTTATTGGTGCTACAGCCGGATTCGGAATGTATCTCGCATCCCTGCAGGCACCGGAGGATCATTTCACCGATTTTATGGAAGAAAGCGGCGACAAACTCAACCGCAGCAGGCCGACCGCAAGAAACCTCAAATGGGCCATCGACAGAGTGCTCAAAGCCATAGCAAGGGCAGATCATCCTGAAGAAAAAAGAGCTGTTGCCTTTTCAACCGCATGCACTATTGCTGATGAAGACGCAGAGTTCTGCAAAAGACTCGGCTTTCACGGCCTTGAGATCATCAAAGAGATCAGCAAAAAAAAGAACAATGGCACCGTCAATATCCTCACCCACTGCAATGCAGGATGGTTGGCGTTTGTAGATTACGGCAGTGCCACAGCACCAATCTATGCAGCAAGGGATGCCGGCATAGACCTCCATATCTGGGTTGACGAGACCCGGCCCTGGAACCAGGGTGCCAAACTCACCACCTGGGAACTGCAACAAGAAAATATAGCCAACACACTTATCACCGACAACGCCGGCGGCCACCTGATGCAGCATGGCATGGTTGATATTGTTATTGTCGGCACTGACCGTACAACCCACACCGGCGATGTGGCAAACAAGATAGGCACATACCTGAAAGCTCTTGCCGCCCATGACAACAACATCCCCTTTTATGTGGCACTTCCATCATCAACTTTCGACTGGACACTTGACAACGGCATGGAAATTCCGATAGAACAAAGGTCAGGGGAAGAAATTAAAACTATCTCAGGCATAGATGAAAATGGTAAGATTGTAACAGTCGAATTAACTACCAAAAAAACCAGGGCATCTAACTATAGCTTCGACGTAACCCCGGCACGACTGGTTACCGGTCTTATTACCGAACGGGGGATAGTAAAAGCAGAGCGGGAAGCGATCCATCAGCTCTTCCCCGAATGCGGTGCATCGATAGAGTAAGTACACAGGGAAAATTATGAAAACACGAGAACAGAGAAAATTCATCCGCTATGACGCACTGCACCTCCTCGATTACACTGTCCTGGATGAAAACGGCGAAAACGGCGACTATTCAATGGGAAGAACTATAGATGTAAGTGTTGACGGCATTAAGCTGGAGACAAACTCCCCTCTCAAGGTAAACGCCAGACTCCTTATAACGGTCGGGCTGGAGGATGACCTGGTGGATCTTGAGGGAAAAATCGCCCATATGACCCCGCATGATGGGCGATTTATATCCGGGGTTGTCTTTCTCAAGATCTCAAAGAACGGCAGGCGCGTCTTCACTAAATATGTTGAGGCCTTTCAGCGCAGAAAAGCCGAACTGGAAGAGAAAGGCAAGGGTGACTAACGCCCATACACATCTTCAAACCGGACAATATCATCTTCCCCCAGGTAGCTGCCAATCTGTACTTCAATCAGCTCCAGGGAGATTACACCGGGATTTTCCAGCCTGTGCTGAGTTCCAGCAGGGATATATGTAGACTCATTTTCATACAGAAGGATCTCATTGTCACCGTTGATTACCCGAGCCGTACCGGTAACAACCACCCAATGCTCATAGCGGTGATGGTGCTTCTGCAGAGATAATTTGGCCCCGGGGTTTACCGTAATTCGTTTAATCTGGAAACGTGGCTGTTCTTCCAGCACCGTATAACTTCCCCAGGGTCGATAGACGGTTCGGTGCACACTCAGCTCTTTTCGCTTCTCCTTTTTCAGACGGGTAACCACCCTCTTCACATCCTCTGACCTGGACAGAGGTGCAACCAGCACGGCATCGGTGGTCTCGACCACAAGCGTATCTTCCATGCCAACAGTTACAACCAACGTCTCTTCCGCTCTCACCAGACAGTTACGGGTCTCTTCCAGTATTACATCTCCCCGGATAACATTGCCGTTGCCATCCTTATCAAGGACTTTCCACAGCGCCTTCCATGAGCCGATGTCGCTCCACCCCAGGTCAGCTGCAACTACTGCAGCATTAGTCGTTTTTTCCATCAAGGCATAGTCGATTGAGTCGCTTGGGCAGTGCAACATTGCCGACTTTTCGAGCCTGAAAAAATGGTCGTCAATCTCACCCTTTTCCACCGCCTGAGCCATACAGGAAACCATTTCCGGGGCGAATTCCTGCATCTCGGCCCTGAAGGTTTTTATGGAAAATGCAAACATGCCGCTATTCCAGAAATAATTCCCATCCTCAAAATATTTGCGGGCCAGTTCGAGATCAGGTTTTTCCTTAAATGATGCCACCCGGGTTCCTTCACCTCGCTCGATATACCCATACCCTGTTTCCGGACTTGTGGGTTCTATACCGAAGGTAACGACAAAACCATCAGCTGCGAGCAGGACTGCGCGTAGAACCGCTTCTGTAAAATTATTCTGATGTATAACAACGTGATCAGCAGGCAAAACAAG
>JAUVON010000177.1 GCA_030599175.1 Desulfobulbaceae bacterium
GTTGAGCAATCAACATCCCAGTGAAATGATCATGGCTCTTTACAGAGTACAGAATTCGGCTTATAGCCCGCTCCTTTTTTTCATGATATTATAGTCAGTGTCCATACAGAAACAATTCCTCCATCATTCTCCTTTCAAAAACGACATCGAAATAAAGCTCGATCATGACATTCTCAGCTGCTGCTATAATTCCCGCTGCCGGCATCGGCACCAGGATGAAACTTGACCACCCTAAACAGTTTCACCGGCTGAGTGGTGCTCCCATCCTTGTCCACACAGTAAAAGCATTTTTAAAAAACAGCCATATCGACCAGATTGTTGTTGTTGTACCCGCTGACTGGATCAAACAGACCCGTGAGATGTTTACCGCATATGTCGATGAAGGTGCTGAAATTACAATAGTTCCGGGAGGAAAAAGAAGACAGGACTCTGTACTTGCCGGACTTAACACTATTAACCGGGAGATTGATATTGTACTGGTTCATGACGGAGCCAGACCTCTTGTCTCCCAGACAGTCATCGACAGCTGCTATGAGGCTGCGATAAATAATGGTGCAGCAATAGCCGCCGTTCCTGTAAAAGATACCCTTAAGAAAGGTGACAAAACTGCAATGGTCACCGACACTGTTGAGCGAAAAAACCTCTGGCATGCCCAAACTCCCCAGGCGGCACGCAGGGAACTCCTTGTAAAAGCGTTTCAGCAGCTGGGAGGAAAGGATGTGACTGATGAATCATCTCTTCTGCAACTCGCAGGAATCCCGGTGACTCTTGTGGCGGGATCTGAGAGCAACATCAAAATCACCCGGCCGGAAGATCTCCAACTGGCAGAAACAATCATGTGCAGCAGCACAAAAATTCCAGTTCGCATCGGCCACGGATATGATGCTCACCGATTCGCAGAAAACAGGGCACTAGTGCTCGGTGGAGTAACCATACCCCACCCCCTCGGCCTTGCCGGTCATTCAGATGCGGATGTTCTTACCCATGCACTGTGTGATGCTATCCTGGGCGCTCTTGGTGAGGGGGACATAGGTCGCCACTTTCCTGATTCTGATAAACAGTTCAGCAATATCTACTCCATATCTCTTCTAGAACGTGTAATAGCTCTGGCTACTTCACATTCCTATTCACTTGCCAATTGCGATATCACCCTGGTCTGCCAGGCACCGCGACTCGCTCCGTACCTTGATGAAATGAAAGAATTACTTGCCAAAACATGCAAAGTAAACAATAACAGCATCAATATTAAGGCGACAACTACTGAAAAGATGGGATTTACCGGAAGGGAAGAAGGAATCAGCTGCCATGCTGTTGTCCTTTTACATTCTTACAACCAACCCCAATTAACAGAACCAATATGAAAACAGAAATCAACAGAGAACGACTGGCCGCAACTTTTACCGAGCTCTGCGAAATCAGCAGTCCCTCAAAAAAAGAAGGTGCTGTGGCATCCTACCTGCAACAGAAATTTAAAGACCTGGGTGCAGATTTAATCTATGAAGACAACTCTGCAGCCAAGACCGGCGCCGAATGCGGAAACCTTATTATTCGGTTCACCGGCAGTCATCCTGATCTTGAGGGGATCTTTTTGTCTTGCCATATGGATACCGTAGAACCTGGTGAGGGTGTTAAGGTAGTCCGCACAGAAGACATCTTTACCAGTGGGGGGGATACTGTTCTCGGCGGTGATGATAAATCAGGCATTGCCGCTATTCTTGAGTTAATCACATCACTGAAAGAAGATAACACCCCTCACTGTACTATAGAGATCATACTCACAACTTGTGAGGAGGTAGGCCTCCTTGGTGCCAAGGGTCTTGAATATGATACAATCCAGTCTGCATATGGATATGCTCTCGATTCAACTGGTATCGATCAAGTCATTACCGGCGCACCGGCAGCCAACAAATTTAAAATCAAAGTGAAAGGTGCCGCCGCCCATGCAGGTCTCAACCCGGAATCCGGCATAAACGCCTTATCCCTTACCGCTGAAGCTCTCAGCAAAATTGCTGTCGGCGGGCTTGATGAAGAATCCACCCGTAATTTTGGTCTCATACAAGGCGGTGCCGCCACAAATATTGTCCCTGAACTGATCACTATTCATGGTGAGGTTCGCAGTCATTCCCGGGACAAGTTACTGGTATACACCCAGGAAATTGTAGACACATTCAATACTGTCATCAATAATTGGGGAGAACGGCAACCGGAAGGTAGTCCACACCCTTCAGTGGAATGCAATATCACCGATGACTACCCGGTACTGGCTCTGGAACAAAGCACTCCTGTTATCCAGAGAATTAAACAGGCCTCGAAAAAGATCGGCAAGGAACTGAAATTCATTGTGGCAGGAGGAGGCAGCGACGCCAATATCTTTAACGGATACGGACTGCCAACAGCAATTGTGGCCACCGGCATGGACAAAGTGCATACAGTTGATGAACAACTTGATTTAAATGACCTTGTCAGTTTATCGGAACTCCTCCACGCGCTGACCACCTAGGAAATACCCCTATGTCAGACCATATCAGTTTGCAATCTCATACAGACCGCCCAACCCATGAATGCGGAGTGTGTGGTATTTTCAACCACGAAGACTCTTCGAAACTGACCTATTTCGGTCTCTATGCCCTCCAGCACAGAGGACAGGAAAGTGCAGGCATTGTCACGTCCGACGGAAGCCATGTGAATGTCTATAAGGATATGGGTCTTGTCCCTGAAATCTTCTCAGAAGAGATCCTTCAGGATTTACAAGGACATATTTCCATTGGTCATGTCCGCTATTCTACTACCGGTGCGTCCAATGTGACAAATACCCAGCCATTGATGGTCACCCATAAGGGAACAACTCTGGCTGTGGCCCACAACGGCAATCTTGTCAACTCTATTGAGTTACGCTCAAGACTGGAGGAACAGGGATCAATCTTTCAGACCAATATGGATAGCGAAGTGGTTCTGCACCTGATGGCACGGGCGACCCATCTCGGACTGGAAAAAGCACTTGAAAAGACCTTTTCCACCCTGAAGGGGGCTTATTCTCTTCTTATGATGACGCAGGATACGATGATTGCCGTTCGTGACCCGGATGGTTTCCGCCCCTTATGTCTCGGCCGCTTAAACAACGGTGGGTGGGTTGTCGCTTCTGAAACCTGCGCACTGGATCTCATAGAGGCGGAGTATGTTCGTGATGTAGAACCTGGTGAAATCATCATCTTCCACGCCGACAAAATGAAATCACTCTATCCCTGGCCCAAACAGGACAGCCATTTCTGTATCTTCGAACAAGTCTATTTTGCCCGCCCGGATTCAGATATTTTTGGCATCAATGTATACCAGGCAAGGAAACGCATGGGGAAAATTCTAGCGCAGGAGGCCAGGATAGATGCGGATTTTGTCATGCCCTTTCCCGATTCCGGAAACTATGCGGCTATCGGATACTCGCAGGCTTCGGGCATTCCACTTGAAATGGGTGTTATCCGCAATCACTATGTCGGCCGCACCTTCATCCAGCCGACCCAGTCCATGCGGGACTTTAATGTAAAAGTCAAACTCAACCCGGTCCGCTCTTTTTTAAAGGATAAAAGAGTGATCATAGTTGAAGACTCAATAATTCGAGGTACCACCGGCAAGAGCAGGGTAAGGGCAATAAGGGAGGCGGGAGCAAAAGAGGTGCATATGGTTATCAGTTGTCCTCCAACACGGCATGCCTGTTACTATGGTATAGATTTTCCCTCTTCTACTCAGCTCGTTGCCTGTAATAAAGAGGTCGATGAGATTGCTGTTTATCTAGGACTCGACTCACTTCACTACCTGAGCCTTGAGGGACTGGTAGAAGCTACGGGCCTGACCAGAAAGCATTTCTGCCTTGCCTGTTTTGATGGGAACTACCCTGTTGAACCGGACAGGTCGTTCCATAAAGACGCTCTAGGCAGGTAGTTGTCAGATACGAGCTACCACACAGTTTTTACCACCTTTTTTAGCATCATACATGGCTCGATCTGCTCGCTCCATCATTGATCGTTCGTCTTCTCCCTTGGACAGACTTTTATCTCGTTCACACTCCACCAATCCGATGGAAAGGGTGGTTTCACCATATTTTTTTTCAAAGAAACTTAAACGAATCCGCTCGACAATTTCCATACCCTGATCAGAGCTTGCCTGGGGCAGGAGTACACAAAACTCATCCCCGCCAAGTCTGAAACACATATCGACCTTGTCTCGAGTACATTCGACAAGTATTTTTCCCAGACTGATAAGCACCTCATCTCCTGCCTGATGCCCATACTCATCATTATATTCCTTAAAATTGTCCACATCAATAAGCGCCAGGATTAGCGAATAGTTCTGCCTGTATGCTCTTCCCACTTCATAAGGAAATAGCTCATTAAAAGATCTTCGGTTTAAAAGGGACGTCAGGGCGTCATGCCGTGACAGTCGTTCCAGCTCGCGTACCAGATTTCGCTCCCGAACTGCCCGGGCAAACTTTGCTTCAAGCTCTGCCGGATCTATCGGTTTTTTTATAAAATCCATCGCCCCGGCCTTAATCACCTCGGCATAATTTGCGGTTTGAGAAAAACCCGTAGAAATTATCACGTCTGTGTCTTTATACTTACGTTTTATATGATCAAGAAGTTCCAGGCCATCCATACCCGGCATGTGAATATCTGACAAAACGAGATCAACAGGTGTGAATTCCAACACTTTGATGGCTTCCAGGCTATCTCCGGCAACCAGACAATTATACCCCAGTGCTTTCACCAATACACTGAGATGCATGCGAACGAACTCATCATCGTCCACTACTAATACTACAATAGTCTCTTTCTTCTCTTCCATTTATCTCCAAATGAACCAGCTCAAAATTGATCTTTGTCTTCTTTTCTTCCGACGTTTGAAAATTATACCCGATACTTTTCTATTCTGCCCGGATGAACCCTGCATGGACAAATTATTTTCTCCCATTCATTTGCAATTATTTTTTTACGAAATCATCAGTAGATGATAGACTCATAAAAGAATGATGTGCTGGATGGTCAGGAAAAACTCGAAGTGACAATGGACAATACATACATTACAAAAATTTTCGAAGGGGGCAACACAGGCAACCCACTCGACGAAATCATTTCTCTGTCATCCGAGATATGCCCCACTGCAGACCATCTGTTACTCCGGACTATCTACAAAGACCTCCGGTCTTTTTTTTCAGGATCCCATTTATTTTTTCAAAAAAACAGCCTTCAATATCATGATCTGCGCCACAGTCAGATGGTGGTACTTGCAACTATCCGGCTTTTGCACGGACTTCATTGCAACCATGTGCATATCAGCGAGGATATGCTGACCAAGAGTCTGCTGAGTGCCTGTTTTCATGATACGGGAATGTTGTTGCTAAACGGGGATAATGCCAACTCCGGTACAGAATATATTGCCCGGCATGAAGAGAGGTCTATTCTCTTTCTCGATCGTTATATTACCCACAAAAACCTGGATCGGAAGATCTCAAAAGACTGTGCCACCATTATTCATTACACCAACCTTTCTCTTGACCCCGCTACTTTTGATCTCCACTCTCTTGAAGTGCAGCTTGCAGGACAGGTAGTCGGTTCTGCAGATATACTGGCACAGATGGCTGACAGATATTATCTGGAATCCCTCCCTGTACTCTACAGGGAACTTAAGGGCGGTAGTGGCTGCCAGTACACTTCAGCGCTGAACCTGATGGAACATACCGCCAATTTTTACCATAATGTGATCCAGGAACGGCTGGTACACACTTTTTCAAACATATCTCAATCCATGCGTCTGCATTTTTATGAGAGGTATAAGATTGACCGCAACCTTTATGCTGAAAATATCCGCAAAAATATAACCTACCTGGAACAGACCATTACACAATGTAAAACAGAATTTGGCTGTATGAAGGAGTTACTGCAAAGAAGACCACCGACTATTTAGTTCGTGGGTCTTTACCCGTTTCAAACATCTCAAACAGATCGTAAAAAAGCTTGGTTACCGTGCTGAAATGGGTGGTTGAACCCGAGGCGGCATACGCCTTTGTAAGTTCCATTGCCCTGGCAACACTCTCTTGACTTTCAAGATTATTGGGATCTTTTAAAGCCGCGACAAGTCTCTTTCCGATATCATCTTCCATAGCATTCTTCCGTGATCAACTATTTTTCCTGTTACA
>JAUVON010000369.1 GCA_030599175.1 Desulfobulbaceae bacterium
GGGATCCTATTGCATATATAACCCTAGCAATTCTTTTCCCGTACGGTATCACGGTTGGAGCGGTAAGCATGTTGATTGATTTCTTCTCCATGTTCATCTATGCAACAACCTTGATGCTGCCAATAGTCTATCAAACTGTTTTTGCTGACGATGGGGTACATTATAGTATTGGTGTGTTCACGCTTATCCTGATCCTTTTCCTTTTAAAGTATAGTAAAGAGTTTAATGACAGTTTTATCCTTACCATGCGGCTTCGTTATGAAAATAAAGATCTGTTAGAGGATCTAGAAGAGGAAAAAAATAAGCTCAACAATCGATTGGGATCAGTTTTAAATGACGGTTCAATTGAGATTTTTATTGCCGATGCTGGCTCTCTCAACTGTTTACAGGTCAATAAAGGTGCGATTGAGAATATCGGTTACTCCAATGACGAGTTTGAGAATCTTAACATGCTTGATATTTTAACCGATCAGGATCAATCCTCATTTGCTCAGCTTATTGCCCCACTCTATAACGGTCGCTGGGAGGCCGTCGTTCATAAAGGCACTAACCGGCGCAAGAATGGCACCACCTATCCTGTTGAAGCCAGGATACAGTTATCCACCCTGGATGAACCGCCGATTGTTGTGGCTACTGTACAGGATATTACCGAACGCACCGAATGGGAGGAGAAACTGATCTACCAGGCCAATTTTGATCAGTTGACAGGACTTCTCAATCGCCACTATATGCAGTCCTATATGCAGTCGGCCTTTACCAGGGCCCGGCGGTACCGTAAAAAAGTGGCTCTGCTCTTTTTGGATCTCGATAATTTCAAGACTATCAACGATACCCTTGGCCATGATACTGGAGATGAAGTGCTGAAACAGACCTCGGCCCGTATTCGTGACCTGTTGCGGGAGAGTGATACTCCTGCCCGAACCGGGGGAGACGAGTTTACAATTTTGCTCGAAAATCTGGAAAAGAATGTTCATGCCGAGGTGGTGGCCCGCAAACTCAATAATATTTTTAAAGAACCATTCATAGTTAAAGAGCGGGAAGTTTACACTACCGTCAGTATCGGTATCAGTATCTACCCGGATGATGGTGAGTCGCTTGACCAGCTAATGCAGTACGCTGATATGGCCATGTACCAGGCTAAAGAGGATGGTCGAAATAATTTCCGTTTCTTTTCTCTTGAGATGCGCCGTACTTCAGAAGAGCTGATGCTTGTTGCCAATCATCTGCGCTATGCCCTTGAAAAAGAAGAGCTTTCTCTCCATTATCAACCGAAGATTGATATAAGTAAAGGTCGGATAGCCGGGGCTGAGGTGCTGCTGCGCTGGCATAACCCGGAACTTGGCAATGTATCGCCGGTAGTATTTATTCCTCTGGCGGAAAACCTTGGCTTAATCAATCAACTCGGAACCTGGGTTCTTGATGGTGCCTGTCGGGAGGCGAAGAAGTGGGAGATTCTGACCGGTGAAAAACTGCCGGTTTCGGTCAATGTGTCGCCCCAGCAGTTTCGTTCCGGTACTCTGCTTGAGGCTGTGGAAAGTGCATTGAAAGTAAGCGGTATATCAAATCAGCAGCTGGAACTTGAGATTACCGAAAGCCTGCTGCTGCAGGATTCCGATCAACCCCTCGCAGTCATGAAAACGCTGGATGACCAGGGTATAAATCTGTCCCTGGATGATTTCGGTACAGGTTATTCATCTCTCAGCTACCTTAAACGTTTTCCTCTGCAGGTATTGAAGATTGACCGCAGCTTCATTCATGACCTTGAAGAGAACCGGAACAGCAGGGCCCTGGTTGAGGCTATTATTGCCATGGGCCACAGTCTGAAACTGGAAATAGTTGCTGAAGGAGTTGAAACCGAAGAGCAGCTCAGTTTTCTACGCAGCCGTAATATCAAAATGATTCAGGGCTACTTCTTCAGCCCTCCAGTACCTGCGGAAGAGTTTCGTGCCCTGCTGCAAGATGAATCGATGATCGCAAGATTGTCCGGTCTTGCTTAAGCCAGGTGGTGTTGGATGAGAATATATACAATCTTTATTCTTCTTTTGTTTATACCCTTGGTGGTATTGGCTGGAGAAGCCGACGTTATCGAAGTTAAGAGTGTTAGGCTGGGGGATAATACCTTTCGGTTTGATGTTACTGTCTCCCATGGTGACGAGGGCTGGAAGCACTATGCTGACAAATGGGATATCGTAGGGCCCAACGGCACTGTTATAGGTACACGAACTCTTCATCATCCCCACGTTAATGAGCAGCCGTTTACTCGCAGTTTATCCGGAGTAACAATAGGGAAAGGTATTGGTAAAGTAACGGTTCGCGCCCATGATTCAGTACATGAATATGGTGGTGAGGTTGTCATAGTAGATCTTCCCAGGTAGTTTCGGGGTTAGTTTCAGTTTTTCACCCTGAACCACATACACATGTCGACTCGATGTTTTCTTTCCCCCGTTAAACGTGACAAGTGTTTTTGTGAATAATTCTATGCTAATGGTTATTATTCTTGACCACTTGTCACTATCAGGTTATAAAGTGAGTTTGCATATGTGCATAATTGAGAATAAGAAATAAGGGTGTGGTATGGTCTCAGAATACCCTGTACGACTTTATAAATTTTATCGGGATGGTTTTCGCCGGATGACGGTGGGGAAAACCCTGTGGAAAATTATAATTATCAAACTGGTAATCATGTTTGCTGTACTGAAATTATTCTTTTTCCCAAACTATCTCAGTACCAACTTTTCAACTGATCAACAAAGGGCTGACCATGTTATCAACCAGCTAACAAGGCCGGTAGGAAATAACCCGAATTAATCAGAATTTCGAAATGGTTGGATGAGTGGTATGGGAGTATATTTAGCCATATAATTTTAAACGACCTTCTTCTATTGCTTGTTTTTTATTACAGCTATTATGTAGTAAGGCACTAA
>JAUVON010000071.1 GCA_030599175.1 Desulfobulbaceae bacterium
GTAACTTTTTTTTCAGCTGTCTGATTGCGTACTCAAGATCTCCTCGAACTTCAACTTCTATCATCTGCGGCTCCGTTTAACAAATTAGTCAAATGTTTTCAATACAGATCAGCGAGTTATCGATCTCTATGGAAATAATCTAAATATCATAACGACAATCTTTTTTATATACTAAACAGCAGGAGGATTTGTCAATGGATTTTTAAGACAATGATTGATGAAATTTATTCTATCCCTGCCGAAGGAGTAGCAGTGCAGGTCTTCATCTCTTATGTTATGATGCATAAATTTATAGAATTTTTTCGAAGCCGTCAGGATTGATTCAATTAATAACGGGATAAAAAAGAATGCAAGCACAAAAACTTCATATTGCTTTGGTTGCCGGGGGAACATCAGGGGAGCGCGAGGTGTCACTGAGTGGAGCGGCAGGAGTGGAAAAGGCGCTCGATTCTGAAAAATTTATTGTCAGTCGCTATGATCCTGCAACGGATCTTGCCCTGTTAGCGGCCGATGCACCAAAACTCGACTTTGCCTTTATTCTTCTCCACGGACTCTTTGGTGAGGATGGCACTATGCAGGGATTTCTTGACCTTCTCGGAGTTCCCTATCAGGGATCAGGGGTTCTTGGCAGTGCCATCGCAATGGACAAGCATCTGGCAAAAGAACTCTATAAACTGAACGGGTTGCCTGTGGCGGATTGGCAGATTATAGGCTCCGGAGATGAGGTGGATATTGATGCTCTGCTTACCAGGTTTGGTCTGCCGGTTGTCATTAAACCGGTACGAGAGGGTTCAAGTCTGGGCCTGACCCTGGCGGAGACCAGAGAACAGTTGATAGACGGTATTGAAAAGGCTCAGAACCATGATTCTCAGATAATGATTGAGAAATACATAAGTGGGCGGGAATTGACGGTGGGAGTACTTGGTAACGAAGAACTTCAGGGGCTTCCTGTTATTGAGATTATCCCCGGTGAGGGGTTTTCGTTTTTTGATTATGATGCAAAATATAAAGCTGGAGCGTCGGAAGAGATCTGTCCTGCAGAGATAAGTGGTGAACTCACTGCTCTGGTGCAGAAATATGGTGTAGCAGCACATAAAGTGCTCAGGCTGACGGGGTATAGCAGGACGGACATAATGCTTTCGGAAGATGGATCGCTTTACCTGCTTGAGACCAATACCATACCGGGAATGACACCCACCAGCCTTATGCCGCAGGCGGCAGCGGAATATGGACTGGCCTTTCCTCAATTTCTGGAAAAGCTGATAG
Organism: Desulfobulbaceae bacterium; assembly: GCA_030599175.1. Lineage (GTDB taxonomy): Bacteria > Desulfobacterota > Desulfobulbia > Desulfobulbales > Desulfocapsaceae > Desulfomarina. The sequence goes on from JAUVON010000071.1 coordinate 1,267, forward strand.
AACTTGGCATCCAGTCAAATGGTTGAATCAATTTAGCCTGAAATCCTAACAGCCTTCAGCCTATTCACCTAAAGTACGATACGATCCGGATTGTTGAAGATATTAAGCCTGTCCGGACGGGCGTAGGCGGCAAGGGTGGCTCCTGATCTTCTGGCTATGGCCAGACCAAGTGATGATGGTGCTGTGCGTGACATGATGATAGGGATGCCGATTCGGGCACATTTCAGAACCATATCGGATGTAAGTCGACCGGTTGTATATATTGCGCTTTGGGCTGTTGCCCGACCGAGCAGGATTGATCCAAGGACTTTATCTACAGCATTGTGGCGGCCAACATCTTCAAAAAACGCCTGCATCTTACCATTTTGCCACAGGGCACAGCCATGAACACAATGGGTATCATGGCCAAGGGTAGAGGTTTGCAGGGTCTGTCGTATAAAGGCGTTGATTTCGGGAAATGTCATTGTGTAATCCTGGAGTGGCTCGAACGCACCTTCCAACATCTCCTTTGATATTTTTCCAGTACCTCCGCAGCCGGAGGTTATTATCACTTCCTTTGGTTCCGTAACTTCAATATCACCATAGACGGCAATCCGTCCTTCGGGACAGACATAGATTTCCTTTATATCTTCCGGTGTCTTGATATAACCCTGACCAAAAAGAAACCCGGCACCAAACTCTTCAAGCCCGACAGGCAATACCATCGAAGAGCCGATGGTTTCATCGTTTAGAGCGATAGTGTAAGGCGTCTCTATGGCAAGCTGTTCTTCCTGCTCTACTGCACCATCCGGTGAGATGATTGTTGTGGTATGGGTGAGAGTAAGGGCTGTGCTGCCGGATTGTGAAGTGCTCATATGAATTTTAGAGAAGGTGAAGGGGGAATCACTGGTCTTTTTTTGTGGGTGTTACCCTAAGAGCTGTTACAGTCTATTTCAAGCAGGAATTACTTTTTGATGAATTTAATGACTCGTAAAATCCCTTGTGATTGCAATAGGGTTTGCTTTTAATATGAATTTTCCTTATCCTGCAATGCGGTATCTGTCTGGGTTTGTGGAACATAGAGTGATATGATTCCTGAATCTCACAACCGGAGTGATTCTGTGATGAGAATACGTGTATTCTTTCTGTTCATCAGCATAATTATATTGTTTCCCTCTATCGCTCTCAGTACTGATCCAAAGATACTGCGGCCGATTGTATTAGGCCAGTCATGTGCTCTTTCCGGGCCTGCAAAAAATCTTGGTCTGGAGATGCGGGCAGGGCTGCTTGCCGCTTTTTCCCAGATAAATGACCATGGTGGAATCCGGGGGCGGGAAATTATTTTGATCAGCAGAGATGATGGTTATGAGCCTGACAGGGCTGTAAAAAATACCAACAGTTTGATCTATGATGACCAGGTTTTTGCTTTGATCGGCGCAGTGGGAACTCCAACTTCTAAGGCTGTTGCTCCGATAATTAATGATTCGAGGGTTCCTTTTTTTGCACCCTTTACCGGAGCGGAGTTTTTACGAAAACCATTTCAAAAATATGTGATCAATGTACGAGCAAGCTATTACCAGGAGATGGAGAAACTCACCTCATATCTCATTGATAAGAAAAAAGTCAGTAGAATTGCCTGTTTTTATCAAAACGACAGCTATGGTTTTGCAGGATTGAAAGGTATTGAAATTGCTCTGGCAAAACGTGGTATGAAGTTGGTGTCAAAGGGGAGTTATGAAAGAAATACCGTTGCAGTTATGGGCGGTTTGAAGGATATCTGCCGGGAGAAACCAGAGGCAATTGTTCTGGTCGGAGCATATTCCGCCTGCGCTGAATTTATCAAATTGAGTAAAAATAGAAGTGGCGGAGAAGTAATATACTGCAATATTTCTTTTGTCGGAACGGAGAGTCTGCAGGAGGCGCTGGGTGGCTATGGTGAAGATGTTATCGTCTCGCAGGTTGTTCCTTCCCCCTATGATGTTGAAACTCCGTTGATCCAGGGGTTTTTAAAGGCGATGAAGAAGTACCAGCATGATTCTGCCATTAGTTTTACCTCGCTGGAAGGATACATTGCCGGCACCCTCTTTGGTAAAATTGCACTGGCAGTTAAGGGTGAATTTACCCGCAAGAAGTTTGTTGCAACTATGGAATCTGTAGCCCATTTTGATCTTGGTGGTGTCGTTTTGCAATTTGGTCCCGATGACCATCAGGGTATGGATGCAATTTACCTCACTAAAATTTATCCTGTCATACAGAAACTCCAAGATGTCCCATGATTCTGCCATGAAATTGTTGAAGAAAATCACACTTTCATCCGCTCCCTTCTATACTTCCCTTCTGGTGGTTACCTCGCTTACGGTTTTCATCGGCATTTTCTGGACAATAAATGAGTACCAGACATATCAGGAGACTATTGGGAATATCAGAGACAATTATCAGCATCAGTATGAAGTGAGGGTAGAGGAGGAGCTTGATAAGGTTATAGATTTTATAACTTACAGGCGTTCACAGAACGATCTGCTGGTTGAACGGGATATTCGAGAAAGAGTTCAGTCCGCTTACACTATCGCCTCACATATTTACAGGTTATATAAGGACGAAAAAAGTGTGGAGGAGTTGCGCTCGATGGTGATTGAACTACTTCGGCCAATTCGCTGGAACAACGGTCGGGGGTACTATTTTGCCGGCAGAGTCAGCAGTGGTACCATTGAACTCTTCGCTGACGAACCATATTTTGAAAATAAAACAGCAACTGATTTTAAAGAAATAACCGGGCAGGATGTGATTGGTGATATTGTCTCCATTGTACGAGACAAAGAAGCCGGGCTGTATCGGTACAATCTTGTTAAGCCCAAATTTGCAGGAAAAAGTTTCAGCAAAATTGCTTTTGTTAAATATTTTAAACCCCTCGACTGGTTTATCGGGGCAGGGCTCTATAACAATGATTTAGAGCAAACTCTTCGGCAGGATGTTCTGGGTCGGCTGCAGAATATGAAATTTGGAAAAGATGGAGAGGTGTTTGGTTTTCGCTTTGACGGGACGATTATTTTCAATAAAAACCAGCGTCTGGTGGGTCGATCAATCAAAGATCTTACCGGTACTGATAGCATGGCTTATGGTTTGTCATTTTTGGAAGCCGGCTTATCCAAAAATGGGGAAGGATATGTGTCATACACGGTCAGAAGGCAGTCAGACGGAACCTCCCATCAGAAACTCAGTTTTGTCAAGGCATACGGTGACTGGGACTGGGTGCTTGGAACTTCCATGTTTATGGATGCAATGGAGCAGGCGATTGCTGCTGAGACCCAGACCTATCAGAGGATTACATTTAAAAATGTCTCCATTTTTATTGTACTCTTCTTCATAGCGGTTGCTTTTCTTCTGCTTGGTACCTTTCTCTATTCGTTGAAAATTAAACAGGGTATCAGCCTTTTTACTGATTTTTTCAGAGAAGCTGCTGATTCAAATGTGAAAATCAGTAATGAGAATCTCACCTTTAAGGAGTTTGAGAACCTGGGTCGGCTGGCCAATAGGATGGTGGAAGAGAGGACTAAAAATGAAATGCTCATTCACCGTGATGAACTGCGCCTGGATACCCTGTTGCGCCTGGGAATGATGGAAAATTATTCTCTCCAGGATAAATACGATTTTGTCCTGCAGCGAATTGTACAGATAACCCGAAGTAAAGAGGGTTATCTGGCACTTGTCAACGATGCTCAAACCCATATTTCAATTCGTTCTCTCATCACATTGTCAGATGAGGATTCTCATAAGTACGATAAGGATCTGGAACTTTCAAGTAGCGTGGAAGAGGGTGGTTTACCGGGGAGGGCTGTTCTTCAGAAAACCGCTATTATTTTGAACAGTTTTGCGGCTGAGAAAGATGATACCACATATCCATTTCAGACCACCATCAAACGCCATCTTGATGTGCCAATTTTTAATGATGGAAAAATCGTGGTGGTGGCCGGTGTCTGTAATAACAGTGAAGAATATGATAATTTTGATATCCGGCAGATGACAATGGTGCTTGAGGGAATGTGGCTTCATGTTCTTAAAAAATGTTCAGAGGAAGAATTGGCAAAACTTGAACGCCAGATTATTGCGGTGAGTGAGGAGGAGAGGAGCAAGATAGGCAGGGATCTGCATGATGATCTTGGCTCGCATCTGACCGGGGTTGAACTGCTGAGTAAGGTGCTGCAGCAAAAGCTTGAAAATGAAGTGCCGGAAATGGCGGATCAGCTGGGTTCAATACGTAACCTGATCAGAGATGCGATAGAGAAGACCCGCCGCCTGTCCCAGGGGTTGTATCCGGTACACGTTATTGAGTATGGTCTGGAGGCAGCTGTTGAAGAACTGGCTGTTGAGGCAGAAAATCTGTTTGACGTCAAATGCACTCTCTCCTGCAGAGGGGATGATCAAAAGCTTGGCAGTAATACAGCTATTCACCTGTATTATATAATAAGAGAGGCTGTATTTAATGCTGCCAGACATGGGAAACCAGAGACTGTTGGTGTTTTTATGAAGTTCGGTACGACCGGGTTTTCGGTTAAGATCGTAGATGACGGCCACGGTTTTGGTGAAAAACCGGACGAGGCCGGTATGGGCTTTCATACTATGAAATACAGGGCTAAGGCTATTGACGCAGAGCTGACTATCAAATCCGATAAAGTCAGCGGCACAATTGTATCTGTTTCCGGAGAGGTGTTTGAGTGAATTCAAGAATATTAATTGTAGATGACCACCCTATTTTTCGTATGGGAATGGCAGAACTGCTCAATCAGGAGGACGATTTTGAAGTTTGTGCTGTGGCTGAAGATATAGTATCTGCGAGAAAAGCTATAGTCGATTTTGATCCTGATCTGGCAATTATCGATATTACCCTGGCAGGCGACAACGGCCTTGATCTGGTGAAAGAAATATCCGCCGGAGATAAATGTATCCATACTCTTGTCCTTTCCATGCATGATGAAACAGTCTGGGCGGAAAGAGCAATTCGTGCGGGCGCCAAAGGCTATATTATGAAAAGGGAGGCCAGTGAATCGGTCATTACTGCACTCAGAAATATAGTTGATGGGAAAATTCATGTCAGTGCCAATATGCTGGCTGTTATGCTGGACAAATTTCATGTTAAGCCTGACTCTCCGGGGGCTCCGACTATTGATCTCTTAACTGACCGTGAACTCGAGGTTTTCAGGTTGATAGGTGCTGGACTGGCCACCCGCGAGGTTGCGGGTAGAATGAATCTCGGTGTCAAAACAGTCGGTACCTACCGGGATAGGATCAAACAGAAACTCTGTATTAAAACAAGTGCGGAACTTTCCCGTCGCGCAGTGCTTTGGACTGAGAGAGAGCATCTGTAGGCTTATAACCTACAGCGACAGATGGTATTTCCTTACAAGATAAAAGGGGTTGGGCTGATTTAATTTTTCCCTGAACTTTCCTATAATAACTTTCAATTACAAACATTTCTGCTTTTACCCTGGCTGTACGCCACAATTCGTAATGTAATTACGTGTTTTTTTATTTTCTCCCCCAGTTTTTGTAGCAGGAAAATGTTGATTGCAACCATTGAATCCTGCAGTAACAAGCAATAAAGGTTGATATTTCATGAGTAATTTCTTCCCAACCTGCCTACTTATTCAAGACAATGCCACTGAGTCGGAACTCGTGATGACGGAGGTCAACCTGCATCCCGGGCAGAGTTACTCTCCTGATCAGGAAAAAAATGTTCTTTTAGCCGGGGGATTTGCAACTCTTTTTCCCGAAACCGGTTTTCCTCTGTCGCCAACACTTCAACTCAACAGTGACAGAGGTGCATTCTCCAAAGATATGTTAGCTCGGATTGCTGAAGCTGAGCTTGAACGAATTAATAGAGTCAGCTATCGAAGCTATCATATTGAAGCCGATAATCGAGTCTGTGTAATTGGAGATAGTCAGGAAAAACTCAATAGCTTTATTGATATTTATGGCGGTATCCTTGAAATCGAACCTCTCCTGCTCAAAGGTCATGATCCGGAGATTCCAACAGTAACCGAACTCAATCTGAACGTTCTCGGCAGCGGTCTGCGGCTTGAATATCTGGTTCGTTTACCAATTAGAACTGACCTCTGTACCTACTGCGGTGCCTGTGGCCCTGCATGTCCTGAAAAATGTATTTCCCCCGGCCTTTTCCTTGATTTTGGAGTTTGCACGTTTTGTCAAGAGTGTGAGACGGTTTGCGAGGTCGGGGCAATAGATGTAAATGGGGTAGAGAGCCGGGTAATGGAGCTTCCTGCCCTTATAATTCTTGATGGTGTTGAAGATGGATTGGTGGAAGATAGCGATTTCGTTTATTATGAAAAGGATCTTAAGAACTATTTTACCGCACTTTCTGCCTGTCGAATTGATGAAGTTGTTACCTGTGACAGGTCTATCTGTCAATATAGCGGAAGACTTGGAACCGGTTGTAATCTCTGTTTGAGTAGTTGTCTTTTTGGAGCTGTCAGTCAGGGCGAAGAAGGTGTAACTGTCGATGGTTTAAAATGTGAAGAATGCGGAGCCTGTGTTTCCGTCTGTCCGACCGGCGCCATGCAGAACAGAAGATTTGATGACGAATCTTTTGTCGAATTTTTTAGAGATATTGATCTTTCAGCTGATTCATTCGTGGTGATTGGCGATGAACCGTCCCTTCATGCGCTGTGGTGGCAGACAAGGGGAAAACGGTTTGAAAAGGTATTTTTTCTTGAATACACTCAGGTGCACTGTCTTTCACTTTTCCACTTTTTGTTTCTTTTAAGCCGGGGTGCGGTCAAGGTTATTCTTCTCAGTGAGGCAGGCGGGGGAGGAGAGCTGTCCAGGCAGGTCTCTCTTGCCAATTCTTTAGTTACCTCTCTCTATAACACCACTGAGCGGATTGTAATTTACAAAACTGAAGAAGTAGAACAACATTTATCCCGAGATCAGCAAACTGAGGCTCTGGTGAGTAATGATGAACAGGGACTGTTTGTCAACCGGCGCAGGGAGCTTTCAGCATCCTTACAATCTCTTGTGGCAAACAGCGGCAAAGTTGCTGATGTTCGGCCGGGAGACTATATCTCTTTTGCTACACTCACCTGTAACCGCGACAGGTGTACCCATTGCATGGCCTGCCTTAATGACTGTCGTATTCAGGCTCTTTTTGCAGATGAGGAACAGTTGACGCTCAACCATACCGGTTCGATGTGCGTGGCCTGCGGGATTTGTGTTCAGGTCTGTCCTGAAGATGCTCTGGAGCTTTCTCCACGGTTTAAACTCGATTCCCAGTTTTTCAAACCAGCTGAAATGGCTATAGCTGAACCTATGGCCTGTAAATCCTGCGGCAAGGTGTTCGGCACCCGAAAGAGTTTCGAGCGGGTGATGGCGATACTTTCGCAGAAAGAGACGGTTGATACCAGCCATTTTGAATATTGCGACACCTGCAGGGTCGTCAAACTTTTTGAGTCGGAATAACAATGGATGAATTAAATGAACGGGACTTGTTGCGTGTACGCCTGCGATTCCTCGATCTCAGCAAATCTTTTTTCCTCGGAGAGCCGGATGCAGAAAAGATAAGCCGGTGGCGGGGCACATTTTCGGCCCTGGTTCAGGAACAGGTTAGTCCCGGTTTTGACCGTGTGGTTAAGGAACTGTCTGATGCCTTAAGCGTGAAAAGTCTCAAAGAATTACAGGATGAATATTACAATCTGTTTGTAGATCCTTTTGACGGCGCTCCAGTTAATACCAATGCTTCCTTTTATTTCGACGGTAGGAGTTTTGGTCAGAGCCTGGTGGAGATTCGAGGCCTGCTTAATGACGCAGGATTGCAGAAAGATGAATCGGTTACCGATCCAGAAGACTCACTGGTTGTGATGCTGGATAGTTTTGCTTCACTTGTCGAAGAGGAAAAGATAAACGGTGGGGAGACTGTAAAAGAATTACAGGGCAGATTGTTGACGGAGTTTCTTGACCCGTTTTCTGAAAAATTTTGTCAGGCACTTGAAGGAAATCAAAATGCAGATTTTTTCAGGTTATGTGGCAGGTTTTTGAATGAATATCTGGATCTGGAAAGAGGCCTGGTTATTGAGTAGGGTCTGAAAGTGAGAAAGCGGCTGGATCTCACTGCAATCAGCGACTCAGGTTTCTTGTTCAGTATAATTGCTGAACCGGGTTCAAAAAGAAGAAAAAGGAGGGGTAATGATGAAAAAAGAACAGGACAATCGGCGTTCATTCCTCAAGCATATGCTGGCCGGTACGGCAGCTGTTGTCGGGACTGCCGCCATTGTTAAGCCGGCAAAAGCAAAATCAGCTCCTGTGGGGCAGCGGGCGGACGAGGTGTTGTATCATGAGAGCGATAGTTTTGCTAAATACTACAAATCTTTACGATCCTAGCGGGGTAGAGGTTTTTTTGGCTGAACAGTAATCCGGACCATCAGAAATGGTCTACTCAAAAGGAGATAATTACAATGGCCAGAAGCAAAATCAGAAAATCCTCTGGGACCAGCGTTGTGAGCGGGGGTCGCAGGGTGAATATCAATCCTAAGCTTGCCAGGCGATCTTTCCTTAAATTGTCTGCAGCGACTGCCGCTCTAACCGGTGCGGCAATGACCACTAAACTTACAGGTAAAGCTGTAGCTGCAGAAAAGAAAGACGCCTACATCGGTTCAAAAAAAGTCAGGACGATCTGCACCTATTGCTCAGTGGGTTGTGGTATTGAGGCGGAGGTGCATAACGGCGTATGGGTTCGCCAGGAAATAGCCCATGATCATCCTGTTTCACTGGGAGGCCACTGTTGTAAAGGTGCCGGCGCCATTGATATGGTGGTCAGTGAAAAACGGCTGAAGACTCCGATGAAGCGGGTAAATGGTAAATGGACGAGCATCTCCTGGGACACGGCAATTGATGAGATCAGCGCAAAACTGCTTGATCTGCGTGAAAAGGATGGGCCTGATTCCCTGCATTTCAACGGCAGTGCCAAAGTCTCAAACGAGATGGCCTACCTGCACAGAAAATTTGCGGCATTCTGGGGGACAAACAACGTCGATCACCAGGCTCGTATCTGTCACTCTACAACAGTCGCAGGTGTTGCCAACACCTGGGGCTATGGAGCAATGACCAACAGCCTGAACGATATCAGGCATGCGAAGAGTTTGTTCTTTATCGGATCAAACGCCGCTGAGGCACATCCCGTTGGCA
>JAUVON010000330.1 GCA_030599175.1 Desulfobulbaceae bacterium
CCGACTGAAACAATTCGGTGCCCGATCCGCAAAAAATATTTCCGATTCAGAGCAGGCTGTGACAGAGGAAAAGCCATCTTTTAATCTAGAATCCCCTGACAGTCACTGACCCTCTACCTTGCTCCATCCACATTTCATAAAGAGTTACATCAATGCTACAATTTTACCACAATAACAGGGCAATTCTCCAGGTTCTGGTCGGGGCATTTATGATCAGTTTTTCTGCAGTCTGGGTAAGGGCTGCCGATGTTCCACCGACAACCTCAGGCCTCTACAGGGTATTTTTTGGTTTTCTCATTCTCTTTGTCGCAACATTCTTAAAAAAGGAGATGAGAACTATTGGTGTTAAGAATTTGCTTTTGATCATATTATGCGGTTGTATCTTCGCTTTAGATCTGATTTTCTGGCATGAGAGCATATTTTTTATAGGCCCGGGTCTTGCTACAATTTTAAGTAACTTCCAGGCATTCATCCTGGCAGCTATCGGTATCCTTTTTTTCGGCGAAAAGATCCGTCCCCGATTTCTTTTATCGATTCCCGCAGCCATTCTCGGCCTGTTCTTTGTCGTGGGGATAAACTGGCACGATTTAAGTCCAAATTACAAAACCGGCATCTTCCTCGGTCTTTTGACAGCGATTTGCTACGCCGGGTTTCTAATCAGCCTGCGAAAAATACAACGGGAAGATAACCACTCTTCCCTTTTTTTCACACTGATGCTTATATCTTTGGTCTGCACCATCTTCCTTGCGCTGAAAATGGTGCTTTACGGAGACCCGTTTATTATCCCCGATACACAAAACCTGTACATCCTCCTCTCTCTCGCCTTTTTCAGTCAGGTTTTAGGGTGGATCCTGATAGCCAACAGCATGCCCTGGATCAGGACCTCTCTTACAGGGTTTATCCTGTTACTTCAGCCGGCACTCTCCTTTATATGGGATGTCCTGTTTTTTTCCCGCCCTACGGATTTGACCAACTGGCTGGGAGTAATTGTTACCCTTGCAGCAATATATATGGGAGTCACAGGCAACTTGAAAAACTCAGACTAATCCCGTGACTCTTGCTTTCTTTCCCTGAGAGATTATCGTTTCGTGATCAGATTGTATTCTAGGGACTTTCAGCAATCAACCTAACTGTTTAAAAATTCAAAAGAGATTCAGATGAAAATAGCAAACTACAAAGATAGCCCGACCCATAAATTTGATAATGAAACTGTAAAAGGTGTTACCGGGCGTGTCGTCATCGGCAAAGAAGATCACGCAGATAATTTCTGTATGCGTGTTTTTACCCTGGAACCGGGAGGATTTACCCCCAGACACTCTCACGACTGGGAACATGAGATATTTGTCCATTCAGGTAAAGGGAAAGTGTATAAAAATGGAGAGTGGCGGGATGTACAAAGTGGAACTGTTGTTTTTATCCCGGGTAGTGAAGAACATCAATTCATGAATGGAGGAGGAGAAGATTTCGTCTTCGTCTGCCTCATTCCTTCCGGGGTAGCTGAGATTTAAAAATTTCCCCCCCGACAAATCTAATTTGTCGGGGGCTGGTTCTGCTATTTTTTCCCTCCCAAAAGATCCTTTTTCAGGCTCGAGGTAACTGGTTTATTCCCCAGCCAGATCTTTAAGAGAGCATCGTTAAAATCTTTCCCCTCAATTGTCCCCTTCTCTTCTCCCTGGATAATCACCCTGGTTCCTGTTTTCGGATCAAAATCGAGTACAATCACATCATTTTTTTTCACATCAACAAATAACCCGTTAAACTGATCCAGGCGCTCCTGTAGAACCGTCAGATCAGTAGCGGCACTATTTCCTTTAAACCCATCATTCCAGCCATCAACCAGTTTTTCTTTCTCCACCTTACTATGGAGAAAATGGAGGATCATTTTTTTCTGCCCTTCTGCATCAATGACTCCTTCAGCACTGGTCGCGGGATTTTCCATGTACAACTCGCCAATATAGACCTTAACGAAAAATTTAGTCCGGATACCGGCACCATTTAAATGCAGTATTGTCCCATCATCACTTTGCAGTGATTCAGCGATGTTCACTCCTGCAATTTCTTTTGCGCCAACCGGCAGTGCAACCAGCAAAAAACAACAAAATAATATTATACGCATTGTCTCCCTCCCTCAACCAGGTCTCATATTGATTCTGTAGATCGTTTACACGCATCATATCAATACACCTTTTTATTCAAAACGTAAACTTTTCCTTCATGGGGAGTTCACCTGTTAATCCCCTCTCATTTGTAACTATAGTGTTGATGCCGATATCGAGATAGCTGTAAGGGATTTTTCCAGAAGCTTCTCATCCATCAACGAGTCTCATATGGGATTAGTTGATATTTCTCCGCCGGTTTTATTGGCAGGCATGGTAAAGAAAACAAACCCCGTACCACCGGACCATTTATCTGTACCGAGTCTGTCATCAGTAGCCGTTGGTAACTGGAGAACAGGTCCTATAATCGGTATTTTTATTTCATCGCTGCAGCCTTCTTTACAAGAAATGCCTCAACAGCCGCCTTTGTTTCAGGTCGTAAATTTTCTATGCCGTCGTATGGGCGACCAAAGCCCGCTTTTGTATCCGGATACTTGGCTTTTCTTTGCTTGTGGCGCTGAATCACGCGCACCATCTCATTCCCGCCCCAGGCACCAATTTCGGTGGAAACCGGCCATTCCTCCCGGGTATCCCGGTACAGGTCATAGAAATTAGCAATGATGGCATTTTCACCCGCTCCGGGGACTTCCAGTTTATACTGCTCTTTCACGACGGCCTTCAACGAGTTTCCAGAATAGATAAATATCGTATCCCGACGACCATGCGTCTCCCCTTCGAGCATCAGTGCGGTTTGATCGACACCATCAATAATACGATCAGTAGGAATCTTGTCTGAGGCGTTAGCCATTGTGGCAATACTGGTAAACAGGTCAGTTACATGCACTATGTCGCCAACAATTGAATCCTCTTCAATCATACCGGGCCAACGAGCAAACGCATCAACGCGTACACCGCCTTCTGTCGTGTAACCTTTGCCGCCTCGAAATATCATCGGGGTGAAGCCACTGCCGGGTGCATATTTAGTAAAGTGGCCGTTGTCACCCATCAGTATGACAATGGTATTTTTATCCAGACCCAGCTTGGTCATCTCAGCCATGATATCACCAACCCAACCATCAAGCTGTTTCATTTTTTCAACATAGGTACCGCCATTAGGTGTTGTGTATTCTTTTGTAGTTGCACGTGGGCCGGCCAGGGGTATGAGCGGCCAGTATTGCAAAAAGAATGGCGCATCTTTTTCAGCGAGAATGCGCAGCTGTTCAAGCGTTTGCTGCTGGAAGCGTTCATTCATTGCATCATATTTTTTCTGATTCCAGC
>JAUVON010000402.1 GCA_030599175.1 Desulfobulbaceae bacterium
ACAGGCCTCAACCCTCTATTTTGTCGATTCAATAACTTCCTACGATGACCGCATGATTGAGATTGCCCGTTCTACCTCAAAACTTCTTGACAATATGGGACTTGACTTCGGAGTTCTCGGTAAAACCGAAAAAGACTCCGGCAATGAGGTACGCAGGTTCGGAGAAGAGATGCTTTTCCAGACACTACGTGAAGAAAACACAGAAGCGATCCTGGGATCAGGGGCCAAGGAGATTGTTACCACCGATCCCCATGCCTATAACTGCCTGAAAAACGAATATACCGACCTGCCCCCGGTCAGCCATATCAGCCAGACACTCCTGGCCAAAATAAAAAGCAATGAACTAAAACTTAAACCGGTAGAAGATAGCAACAAGATCTACACTTACCATGACCCCTGCTACCTTGGGCGGCATAACGACCTCTATGACGCACCCCGGGAGGTGCTGGACTCAATCCAGGGTCTTAACCGGGTGGAGATGGACAAGAGCCGCGATCGCGCTTTTTGCTGTGGTGGCGGCGGGCTGATGCTCTTCTATGAGCCCGAAGAAGACCAGAGAATGGGAGTGCTGAGAGCAGAAATGGCTAAAGAGGCCGGAGCTCATGTAATCGTCACCGCCTGTCCTTTCTGTCTCGTTAACATGGAAGATGCCATTAAGGTTGCCGGGCTTGAAGGTGAGATGGAAGCTATTGATTTAGCGGAATTAGTAGAGCAGCACTTAGCGTAAAAACAAACCTGATAAACAAGCAGTGTCCGATTAGAGAATTGCATAGCATCAAGAACGGCTTCATGGGAAACTTTTGTCCGCTTTTGACAGTAGATTTCTTGATTTTCAAATATTTTTCACATCCAATTTGTATCATGCGAGTACCTCGCAGATAGCGTAGACTTCGAAGACTGATACAAATCAAATATGAAATATATTAAGAAAATGCTACGAAATCTACTGGATGACGCTCCCAAAAGTTACCAATGAATCCTCACGCAGGATCTAAACCGGACACTACTGCTTATAAATAACATAAAACTCCCATTTTAAAGGAGGCTACAATGGAAATTTTAGTTTGTGTAACCCGTGTACCTGACACAGCGGAGAATGAAATCGAGCTGAACAGCGCAGGTGATGATATCGAGCGTGACGACCTGGTCTACTCGGTAAATGAGTGGGACAACTATGCGGTAGAAGAAGCGATCCAGATTCGGGATCGCGTCGGTGGTTCGGTAACTGTAATTACCGTAGGTGATGATGAATCGGATGAGATATTGCGCCGCGAAATGGCCATGGGCGCCGATAAGGGAATACTGCTCTCCGACGATAGTTTTGAGGAAGCCGATGGTCGTGGCATAGCGTCAGTATTAAAGGCGGCGGTTGCTCAAGGCAATTACGACCTTATTCTGACCGGTGCCCAGAGTGAGGGTGGAGCCGGGGAAGTAGGTGGAATGCTTGCTGCCATGCTCGATTTGCCCTATGCATCGCTGGTAGTCTCCATCGAAGAGTCCGGTGACAGTCTCAAGGTAGGACGGGAGATTGAAGGCGGCAACATCGAGATGAACGAGATCTCCATGCCCTGCGTACTCTCCATACAGACCGGAATCAACGAGCCGCGTTATGTCGGTATCCGCGGTATCCGCAAGGTCGCAACAGTGGATATTCCTGTTCAGAGTGCTGCCGATCTGGGACTTGCAGATGGTTCTATAAGCAGCGGGGTGAAACGGCTGGATTACTTTGTACCCGATATGGGCGAAGGAGCCGAGATGCTGGAAGGCGACGATGATGAGATCATCGAAAAGCTGATCGAAATGTTAAAAGCCAAAGGAGGGATCAAATAATGCAACTCTTTGCCTATATTGCTCATAAAAACGGTGTGGCTGAGGACAGTGCAGCCGAACTGGCTGTAGCGGCAGCTCAGATTGCACAGGGTGCTGCTGTAACTGCGGTTGTCACAGGATCAGGCGATGATCTGGATGCGGTTTGCAGCCAGATGACAAGCTCATATAGTGAAGTTATTAAGGTGGACAACAATGAGCTTAGCTACCCCAACGGAGAACTGGTCAGAAAAGCGCTGATTAATCTGCTTCCGAAAGAAGCTGTGATTTTAATCGCCCACGACACCTTTGGTATGGATCTTGGACCCGGCCTTGCAGTGAAGCTTGACTCTGTATTTCTCGCCGATGTCGTTGCCGTGGATAAAGTTGATGGCGACCAGCTCACCGTAGTTCGTCAGGAGTTCGGCGGCCAGGTAAGCACCCATGTTCAGTGCAGTCTGGCAGCAGGCGCAGTGATCAATATTCGTCCAGGCGCTTTTGCTGCTGACGAGAGTGCTGCTGCCGGTGGCAGTGTAACAGATCGTTCCGGTGATGCCGGAGATTTAACCTGCTCCAGACGTTTTCTGGAACTGGTTGAAGCCGAAGTCGGGGATGTGGATATCACCAAAGAGGATGTGTTGATCGCTGTTGGTCGTGGTATCGAAGATGAAGACAACCTTGAAATCATCACTGAACTGGCTGAAGCGATGGGCGCGGCTGTCGCATGTTC
>JAUVON010000193.1 GCA_030599175.1 Desulfobulbaceae bacterium
CCAGTACGATGGCACAAAGCTCGATGAAGAATATGTAAGCCAGCGTATCAAGTGGGAACCGCTATATGAAATCACCCAGATCAAGGGTGATGGCGAAGCACATCCTTACCTGTCACCGGAAGACGAATTTGCTGATTATGAGAACTGGGATATCGCCAATCTTGATGGTTCAGTGGCCAAAACCAACGACATGCTGGCTGGTGAATACGCCCGGGAGGCATTGAAGCGCGGCCTGGAGATAGAGAAACGCCTCGGCACCAATCCTTACAAATTCGGTTTGATTGGAGCCACCGACAGCCATACCTCACTGGCAACCGCTGAAGAAGACAACTTCTTCGGCAAACATTCCGGTTATGAACCCAGTCCGGGACGGATGAGTCATCCTTTCATGGAAACAGACAAGGGAAAAATAGTCGGCTGGCAGATGGTCGCATCAGGACTTGCCGCGGTCTGGGCGACCGACAATAGTCGTGAAGCTATATTTGACGCCATGCAGCGCAAGGAGGTCTATGGCACGACCGGCCCTCGTATGTCTGTGCGGATGTTTGGTGGCTGGGAGTTTACCGATCAGGATCTGAACTCCCGAATACCCGCCAATATGGGATATCAGAAAGGAGCGCCAATGGGCAGCGATCTGCGGGTCAAACCCGAGGATACGACTGCGCCAAACTTCATGGTCTATGCGCTGCGTGATCCTATTGGTGCCAATCTCGATCGTATCCAGATTGTGAAAGGCTGGCTTGATTCAGACGGCAAAACACATGAGAAAGTTTACGACATTGCCTGGTCGGGTGAAAGGGTACTTGATGAGAAAGGTAAATTACCGGCTGTGGGCAACACCGTAGACGCTGCTACTGCCAACTGGACCAATACTATTGGTGCAGCAGACCTGGGTGCGGTCTGGACCGATCCTGATTTTGACGTGAAGCAAAAGGCTTTTTATTATGCGCGGGTTCTTGAAATCCCCACCCCTCGCTGGTCCACCTATGATGCTTTCAGGTTTGGCATTGATTTGCCGGAGGGAGCACCCGTTTCGACCCAGGAGCGGGCTTATACGTCACCCATCTGGTACACACCGAAATCCTGATAAGGATGGATACTCCAGCAATACTGCGGTTCCTGCGGGAACCGCTGCTGCATTTCATCGCCATTGGCGGCCTGTTTTTCCTGATTTATACCGCCGTC
Source organism: Desulfobulbaceae bacterium (assembly GCA_030599175.1). GTDB lineage: Bacteria > Desulfobacterota > Desulfobulbia > Desulfobulbales > Desulfocapsaceae > Desulfomarina. The sequence goes on from JAUVON010000193.1 coordinate 1,186, forward strand.
AATGACACCACCGAAAACTCAATCGATACAATCCTCATCACTCCTGAACGAATCAGCCAGATAACGACTGAATATAATGGGGTCTGGAATAAGATGCCCTCGGACGAAGAGCTTGATAACCTGATTAAAGAGGAAGTCCGGTCGGAGGTTTACTACCGTGATGCGCTGGTACTTGGACTGGATAAAAATGATGCGGTCGTCCGTCGCCGGCTGCGACAGAAAATGGAGTTTCTGACCGACACCGGCAGCTACCTGCAGAAACCCTCCCCAGGCGAACTGGAGGCCTATTTCGCAGCAAATAAACAAGACTACAGCAGTGAACCCCGCCTTGCTTTTGAGCAAATCTATCTTGGCAAGACTCCGTCCAGTGACACCGTTTCACACTCCCTGAAGACACTCCATTCACAACCGGCAAAAGATCCGAACACACTGGGTCAGCATACACTTCTGCCCGCACAGCTCAAACTGTCACGACCGGACGCAATTGACAGTGTGTTTGGCAAAGGATTCTACAGCCAGATCGCTGAACTTTCACCCGGAGAGTGGGGGGGGCCTGTCACATCCGTTTACGGCACACATCTGGTGCGTACGCTTGACGGGGTTCCTGGCCATATGCCGCCACTGGCAGAAGTCCGTGCTACCGTACTGAAGAACTGGAAATCGGCGAAAGCAAAGGAAAATCGTGAGCAGGACTATGCCAAACGGCGCAGTCGCTACATCGTCGAAATGGGCCCCAGCGAGAATGCGGGTGAAACTCCAAATAAGGGCAATCGCTATTGATGACTGTACGTGGGATAGCACTGGTAATGGCTTCATTACTGATCAGCATAGCCGGTTTTGGCACTGTTTCATATGGCCATGCACTGCAACCCGGTTATCTTGAACTCCGCCTGATCGACACAGATCTGTATTCGGTCTTGTGGAAGAAACCGGCCAACCGCGGCAGGCCCATGGCAATTTCTGCGGTATTGCCAGAAAATTGTGCACAGGCAAAGCCACAGGAGTCAGTCTGGGATGGTATTGCGTACCTTGCACGCTGGAGCACACGCTGCGCAGGCGGACTTGAAGGTGGCGTAATCAGAATCGACGGACTTGACCAGACATCAACCGATGTGCTTATCCGCTTCGACTTTGCCGACGGCACCGCTGAATCACGCCGCCTGACTCCGGGAGATTCCTCCTTCACAATTCCCGCGATACCAAGCCAGTTTGATGTGATCCGCACCTACCTCGCCCTTGGTTTCAAACACATCCTTGAAGGTATCGACCATCTCACGTTCGTTCTTGCCCTGCTGATTCTGGTAAAAGGTGCGCATCGCCTGGTTGTAACCGTCACCGCCTTTACCCTTGCTCACAGTCTCACCCTGGCCGGGGCAACGCTGGGACTGGTTCAGGTACCAGGACCACCCGTCGAGGCAGCAATCGCACTGAGCATTATGTTTGTCGCCTCTGAAATCATGCACAGCCGATCAGGGAATCCTGGCCTTACAGAGAAGTATCCCTGGGTCGTCGCGTTCATCTTCGGTCTGTTGCATGGCCTGGGGTTTGCCGGGGCGTTAGCGCAAATTGGTCTGCCCCATTCATCGATTCCCACGGCCTTACTGTTCTTCAATGTCGGTGTCGAGATCGGTCAACTTTTCTTCATCGCCTGCGTATTTTCAATCATTGCACTGGGTAAACGTATTATTAGTCGCATCAATATGCCCGAAATGGCGTTGATCTCAATCGTTCCACCCTATATCATCGGCAGCGCTGCAGCCTTCTGGACTATTCAGCGGCTCGTCAGTTTTTGAAGTATAAAAAAAAGGAAAACAGTCGCTCTTTCTATATTTACTTCAGGAGTCTGTCCGGGAATCACGTTTAATCAGCCGTCAGTCCCGTCAGTAATGCCGGTGGGGCTTTATTCCGTTTTTCTATGCATGGTGATCAGGCTGATCTCTCCAGGACAGTTGAAACGCAGGGGCACCCCTGAGGAACCTGCGCCACGACAGGTATATCCCTTCATCTCCTGATAATACCATTTACCTTCAGAGGTGAAACGCGGAACCCTGCTGTTGGTCAATATCGCCTTCCCGCCGGGTAGACGAATCTGGCCGCCATGGGTATGGCCGCAGAGGTAAAGATGTGGAGAAAAGTTTGCTGCGCTCTTATAGGCCTCGGGTGAATGGGCCAGGAAAATCTTAAAAGCATCAGCCGGCACATGGCAAAAAGCCCGATCCGCATCGTCCATCCTGTAATAGTGCGGATCATCCACACCTGCCACCCATATCTGTTCGCCGTCCCTCTCTATGGACCAGGAATCATTAATAAGCATAATAACCCCGGCCTCCTCAAAATCCGGGGTCATCTCTATGCAGTCATGGTTTCCCAAAACACCCAGGATACCATGGCGCGACCTGATATGGGGCAGAAGTCGGCGTAATTCCCTGAGACATGGACTCACAGGGCCATAGGTTTCCATACGAATATCGCCGCCGATAAGACAGAGATCAACCTCAAGGCCTCTGACCTGGTCAATAATCCTTTCCGTCAACCCTTCCAGGCCGTCCAGGTGCAGATCGGTAAGCAGGAGTATGCGAAACCGGTGAAAAGCCCTAGGTAAAGTTGGAAAGGTGAACGAAGTCTCTTTCACTTGAACGGCAAGGGTGTTTTGCAGCCCCCGCTCATAGGTTCCTGTCAAGCGGAAGAATGCGGCTACAAGCACCCGGTTCGACAGAAAACTGGTAAGATTGAGCAGAGAGTGCCAGCGAGCCAGGGGTTGGTGGCAGGCCCGCCATTCACGCAATCGAACCGTGGAGCGGATTACACGGGGATAATTTTCCAGTGGCGGTCGATAAATAATATAATGCCAGAAATGAGATCCCCGGTAGGCCGTGAATGTAAAGAAAAGGAGTATCACAATTATATTGCCCAGGGACAGGCGGAGGAAGGAATTGAGGAACAGGAGGGGAAAAGCGGATTCAAAAAACTGATCCAGGCCAAATCTATCCTTGCCGCTTGGGGTATCGAGACGCCGTTTAATAAAGCTGGTCAACATATCACCAGCCATTGCCAGCGAAGCTGCAATAGCGGCAACCCACCAGGGTAGACCGAGAAAGGGAGAGACGGCGGCGCCACCCAGAATGCTGATCAGCAGACCACGAATGGTCTTGTGACTGCCCAGGATCGGTCGTCCATCAAACCAGAGTCTGCCGCCATCCATCGGTTGATTAAACCGCTCGCCCCAGATCATATTTGCCAGAGGAGGCAAACCATTGACCCATAACAGGAACAGGATAACTTTTGCAGCGACAATCACTGCATTTCTCCTTCAATTCAGTATCTTAAGAATTATTGCTGAACCAGCCCGCATTTCTCATGAAATGTCAAACTGTATCAGCCTCAGAGTATGGCTGTCAAGATAAGTCAGCAAAAACTACTGAAAAATGGTAATGTTACCCTGCAATCATACTCACAGGTGATGAATTCGCAGAAAGTCATTTCAGGTGGCATTCTCGAGGTGAAAAATGAACATGGAAAAACACCATAAAGTCTCGATCTGGTATTTCATTATCGGTATCTGGATCGTCTTGATCCTGCAAAATTATCTGGCAACAACATATACCATAACAACAATCCCTTATAGCCAGTTTCTCCAACAACTCAAAAAAGGTAAGATAGTTGAGGTATCTATTACCGAAAATCAAATTAAAGGACGAATGCAATCGGAAACAGGTGCTGAAAAAGAGCTGCATTTCCGTACCATCAGGGTTGACCCTGAGACCTCCAAACTGCTGGATAAATATAACGTCAATTATTCTGCTACCATTGAATCGACATTTTTCCGAGATCTTCTGTCATGGATAGTTCCGGTTCTTCTTTTTGTAGGAATCTGGTTTTTTCTCATGAAACGTCTTAGTGCACAGCAGCCCGGTTTTATGACCCTTGGCAAAAACAAGGCCAAAGTACATAAACAGGAGGATGTGGACGTCAGCTTTGAAGATGTGGCTGGAGTCGATGAGGCCGTAGCAGAACTTGTGGAAATAATTGATTTTCTGAAAAACCCTGAAAAATATCTTGAATTCGGGGGTTCCCTGCCAAAGGGTGTTCTTCTGGTCGGCCCTCCCGGCACCGGCAAAACACTTCTCGCCAAAGCAGTTGCCGGTGAAAGCCAGGTTCCCTTTTTCAGTATCAGCGGCTCTGAATTTGTTGAACTCTTTGTCGGTATGGGCGCTGCCCGGGTACGGGATCTCTTTGATCAGGCCAATGCCAATGCACCCTGTATCGTGTTTATTGATGAGCTGGATGCCCTGGGCAAAGCCCGGGGCTTTGGTGGCGTTCCCGGGCATGATGAGCGGGAACAGACCTTGAATCAGCTCCTGGTTGAGATGGACGGATTTGATCCTAATGTGGGGGTTATCCTGATGGCAGCCACCAACCGTCCCGAAGTGCTGGATCCTGCTCTTTTGAGACCAGGACGCTTCGACCGCCAGGTTCTCGTTGATCGGCCGGACAAACAGGGCCGCATTGCAATCCTGCAGGTGCATCTAAAAAAAATAAAAAAACTTGGTGATATTGATGTGGAAGAACTTGCCAATATGA
>JAUVON010000295.1 GCA_030599175.1 Desulfobulbaceae bacterium
GAGGAGGCTACGGTAAAGCGTTTTTTTCTCTACTCGGATCATATTGAGCTGCACCCTGCAAATAAGGATTTTCAGGTTATCTGTTATCCCTTCAGTGAGGTACTGGTGCAGGGCAAGGTTACAGGAGTTATTCGCAGCAAAAACAGCGAGTTTGACGGGGGCGGAGAGTAGGGAATGAACGCGTCTCCCGGCAAGGTGGATATGATTATCCCGGCAGGGACGAAAATGGTTGGGTCCAGTCACCAATGCACCCTGTATGTCGGCACTTGCGGCTATTCATATACCGAATGGGTCGATAGTGGCTTCTATCCGGTCAATACAAAGAACTCTGCAATGCTTGGTCTCTACAGCCGCTGTTTTTCAGTAGTTGAGCTGAATTATACCTGGTATCAGATGGCTCGGGCAGATGCTGTTGCACGCATGGTGAGTAAAGCTCCTGAACATTTGCTGTTTGCTGCAAAATTGACCAGGACAATGACTCATGAGCGTGATGCAGACTGGCAGGAGCAGCTTGTTCTTTACTGCCGGGGGATTGCCCCTTTGAAAAAACGCCTTGTGGCGGTATTGGTACAGTTGCCGCCGGATTTTGATCGAACTATTGACAACCGTAATTATCTGGCCGCCCTGCTTGACGGTTTGCAGGAATTTCCAATAGCTGTGGAATTTCGCCATGTTTCCTGGGCGGTTGACTCCGTCTTCGCAGAGCTTGAACGGCGAAAGGTCAGTCTGGTAACTGTTGATGAGCCTGAGCTGCCCGGCCTGTTTCCTTCCCTTGATATTGTCACTAATCCAGCCCTGTTCTATGTTCGCTTTCATGGCCGCAACAGCACAGGGTGGCGTTCAGGCAATATGCAGAAGAAATTTAATTATGATTATTCAGAGGAGGAATTGTATAGCTGGACTGAATCGTATATTCGGCCAATGGCTGCCCGGGCTGATCGTGGAATGCTGTTTTTTAATAATCATGTCCGGGCTCAGGCCCCCCGTAATGCACAGAAGCTGGCAAGAGTTCTTGCGGCAGGGAAAAGGAGTTCAGATTGAAAGAACGTTCGGTTATTCACTTTAATGTGGCCGATTTCGCCGTTTCGGTTGAGCGTGTGGTTGACAGTGGACTTCGTGTACGCCCGCTTATTATTGCTCCTCTGCAGGCTGCACGGGCTGTGGTCTACGATATGAGTGAAGAGGCGTTTCGAGATGGAGTTCGTAAGGGGATGGCTCTGCGGCAGGCAACAAAAATCTGCCGGGGGGCAACACTGTTGGCTCCCCGCCCTGCATTGTATCAGAAGGCGATGACAGCATTTTTAAAGGAGGTACGGAACTATTCACCCCTTATTGAAAGTGGTTTTGCCGACGGACATCTTTTTGTTGATGTTACAGGTACTCACCGGCTTCATGGTCCTCCACCTGATATTGGTCTGCGTATCCGCCGTTATGTTCGCACCCACCTTGGTATTAATCCCATCTGGACGCTGGGAACCAGTAAGCTCGTATCGAAGGTGGCCTCCCGTCTGGTAAAACCGGTTGGGGAATATATTGTCAGCCCCGGCGATGAGGCTCTATTTCTGGCTCCGTTGCCGGTAGCTCTTCTGCCCGGCCTTACCCGGCAGGAGCTTCGGAAACTGGAGGAGTTTCGTTTGACTACTGTTGGTGCTCTGGCAGGATTGAGTCGACAGCAGCTGATGGTACCTTTTGGCAGCCGGTCTGATTATCTTCATAATATCAGTCAGGGTATTGATGACAGTGTGGTCAGCAGTTCCCCTTCCACTATACAGACTGTGGATTGTGAGCAATCCTTTGCAGATGATACCAACGACCGGCAGGAGGTTGAAGCTGTTATTATTGATCTGGTCAGTCGGGCGGGGCAGTGTTTGCGCACAAGACGTCAGGTTGCCCGCCGGGTGGGCGTCTGGCTGCGATATTCCGATGGCAGTCACGTGGTACGACAGGCTTCCAGGCGTGTCGGCAGCAACAGCGATTTTGTTCTGCACAATCTTGCCCTCTCCGCCCTGCAACGGGCCTGGATTAAACGGACACGGCTCAGAAGCTGTCGTCTCGTTTGTGACCGCCTGCATAAACAATCCCCCCAGCTACTGCTTTTCCCTGATCAAGGAGTCATGGAGAGACGGCAGGAGAAACTGCTTGGAGCCATGGATACTATCCGTAACCGTTTCGGCCATCAATTAATCCGCTTAGGTGGCCGGAGCAGCATGGCAGGTGGTGTAAGAAGCACCATTCATTAATGTTTCCTCTGCGCGTTCGCTCATACTATTCCCTGTTACAGGGCACCTCATCCCCTGCAGCACTTTGCAGGCAGGCAAAGAGCCATGGATACACGGGACTTGCGCTTACCGACAGGGATAATCTCTATGGTCTCTGGGATTTCCTGAAGAGCTGTAAAAATGAGGGGTTAAGGCCTGTTATCGGCGCTGAGATCACAGACCCTGCTTTGAAAAAATGCATTACCTGCCTGGTTCGTAACCGTAAAGGGTATAGCAATCTCTGCTTCCTCTTGACAGAGCGTCATATGGGGAAAAAGTTCACCCTGAGCACCGCATTGCAGAAATATTCAGAAGGGCTGGTTGTTCTATGCCGGGATTATCAGTTGCTGAAGAACTATAGCCGGCAAGGTGTAGAGGTTGTGGCAGATCTGGGCAGTCGACCTACAGAAACTGGTCGACTGCTACGAAATTGGGCAAAAGAAAATGATATCACCTGTATTGCCACCCCTGACAGTGATATGGCAGAAAAAGGGGATTTTCAGCTTTCTTGTCTGCTCCGGGCGGTGCGGGAGGGGGCGTCCATCAGCGAGGTGCAGAGAAAAGGAGAGAATGAAAAACCGGCCTGGCTGGCCGGGCCGTGGGAATATAGGGACAGGTTTGCAGCCTGGCCGGAGCTGGCTGCGGCCACAGAGAGAGTGGCCGCTCTCTGTGACTATACCGGGCCGGAATTTGGTGTCGTTATGCCCCCCTGGCGGGGAGATGATGATAAACCAGCCGGTTTAGCCCTGCGACAGAAGGCATTTCGCGGGGCCAGACGTAGATACGGTGACGATCTGGGTGAACCGGTGGTTGAGCGATTAGAACATGAACTGTCGACTATCGAACTTATGGGATTTTCTTCTTATTTTCTTGTGGTTCGGGATATTGTCCATCGGAAGGGAAAAGACGGTAGGCGGACAAAGCGGAGGATTTGCGGTCGCGGCTCTGCTGCAGCCTCACTTGTCGCCTACTGCCTGGATATTACCAATGTCTGTCCTTTGAAGTATAACCTTTACTTTGAGCGGTTTTTGAATCCCGGCAGATCCGACCCCCCTGACATTGATATAGATTTTTCCTGGGATGAGCGGGATGATGTACTCACTGAAGTTCTAAATGATTTCAGCGGCCATGCCGCAATGGTCTGTAATCATGTCTTCTTTAAACCACGCATGGCCATCCGGGAGACGGCCAGGGCCTTTGGTCTGCCTGGATATGAGATATCAGAGGTGACCCGGAGGTTACCATGGGTGTATAAGCATGGGGAAGAGAGTCTGGAACAGCGTATCAGTTCTCTTGCCGCTTTCAGGGGACGGGATCTCTCTTCACCCTGGCCGGAAGTTCTGGCTCTTGCAGAAAAGCTGATCGGAGTACCGCGATATCTCTCAGTGCATCCTGGGGGAGTGGTGATAACGCCGGAGCCGATAAGCAGTTATGTTCCTGTGGAGCGGGCTCAGAAGGGGGTGCCGATTATTCAGTGGGAAAAAGATGGGACCGAAGAAGCTGGACTGGTCAAGATTGATATTCTGGGCAACAGGAGTCTGGGAGTTATCCGTGACTGTCTTCATGCTGTGACCGGGAACGATAATGCACCGAATGAAGCGGTCTGGCGGCCTGAAGATGATGCTGCGACAAAACTTACAGTTGCAGAGGGGGAAACTATGGGCTGCTTTTATATAGAAAGTCC
>JAUVON010000417.1 GCA_030599175.1 Desulfobulbaceae bacterium
ATCGATTATCTTTATCTTGGGTATTTTATCCGGAATATTTCAGCAATGAGCTATAAAGAAAGATTTAGTCCTCATTATCTCTTGCTGAATAAAAAATGGGAACAGAGAAAAAGATGAAAATATCCGGTGCGTTAGAGTCGTTGTATACCTCACATGGAGATGGGTCTTTAACCTGCAGGATTTGCGCCCATGGTTGCCAATTAAGGGAGGGACAGCGGGGGCTTTGTGTCGTTCACCAGAATGTTGAGGGGAGGCTGGTCAGTCTGGTCTATGGTAGACTCGTGGCTGAGCATGTGGATCCGATAGAAAAAAAACCTCTTTTCCATGTATTGCCCGGGACACTGTCTTATTCAATATCAACTCTCGGCTGTAATTTTCGCTGCAAACACTGCCAGAACGCGTCCATATCGCAGCTTGACCGAAAAGAAAATGTTGCTGTTTCCGGGGTGGAAAAAAAACCTGAAGAAGTGGTCGCAGCAGCTGTCGCTGCCAGCTGCCGTTCGATAAGTTACACCTATGTTGAGCCAACGATATTTTTCGAATATGCTTATGACTGCTGTGTATTGGCAGCTGAAAAAGGGATTAAAAATATTTTTGTTTCAAATGGCTATATGACTGGGCAGGCCGCTGAACTCCTGGCACCGTTCCTCTCTGCTATTAATATTGATATAAAATCTTTCAGGGATTCCTTTTATAAAAAGGTGTGTGGAGCAAGATTGCAGCCGGTTCTGGATAGTGTAAAGCATCTGAAAGAGTTGGGGGTATGGCTGGAGGCAACTACCCTGGTTATTCCCGGTCTCAACGATTCTGATAAGGAATTGTCCGATATTGCCTCATTTTTGGCTTCTATTGATACGTCAATACCCTGGCACGTAACCGGATTTTATCCCACTTATAAAATGATGGATAGAGATCCAACCCCGGTTTCCACCCTCAAAAGAGCACGTCAGATCGGACTCGGAAAAGGTCTCAACTATGTCTATGCCGGTAATAGACCTGGCTCGGGGGATGAAGATACTTTCTGTCCCGTCTGCAGACATCGGGTTATAAAACGGCATGGTTTTCGGGTTGACGAGATGTTGCTCCTGGCGGGCTGCTGTCCCCAATGCGGGGAGAATATCCCCGGAGTCTGGGACTGATTTTTATTCGCCGGTTTTTCGTTCCTGTCGTTCTCTTAATTTCCGCCACCAGTCCAGTCTCTTTTTTATTTCTTTTTCAAAGCCGAATTGAGACGGAGTGTAGTACGTTTTTTCTTCCAGGGATTCGGGCAGGTAATTTTGGTAGCTGTAGTTGTTTTCAAAATCGTGGGAATAGTGGTACCCCTTGCCGTAACCTAAATCTCCCATCATTTTTGTTGGAGCATTTCGGATTGAGAGCGGAACCTTGAGATGGCCTGTTGACAATGCATCATTTTTGGCACGGTTGTAGGCTGTCTCTGTAGAATTACTTTTTGGTGCGGTTGCAAGATAAATGGTCAGCTGGCTGAGGGCAGTGTTTGCCTCCGGCATACCCAGGAAATGGACAGCATCCTTGACAGCTATTGCCTGGACAATTGCCTGTGGATCTGCCAGACCGATATCTTCAGTGGCAATGCGTACCAGTCTTCTAGTGATGTACAAAGGGTCCTCTCCCGCCTCCACCATTCTGGCAAGCCAGTATAATGCAGCCTGTGGATCACTTCCCCGTATGGATTTTTGAAAAGCTGATATGAGATTAAAGTGTTCTTCTCCACGTTTGTCATAAAACAGGGATCGTTTATTAAGGGAATTATTGACAATCTCAGCTGTTATTTCATCACCATTTTCCGCGTAGCGACAGATCATTTCCAGATCGTTGAGAGCTCTCCTCGCATCACCGGCAGCCTTTTTACAGAGCAGGTCTATGCCATTTTGTTCCAGGCTGATTTTTTTTGGGATGGTGGACAATGCTCTTTTGATGATTTCAGCAATGTGCTTTTCACTGAGACTTTCCAGCACAAAAAGTTGACATCTTGACAGGAGGGCCGGGATTACCTCAAAAGAGGGATTCTCAGTTGTTGCACCGATGAGGATGATAGCGCCGGACTCCACATAAGACAGGAATGCATCCTGTTGAGACTTGTTAAAACGGTGTATTTCGTCAATAAATACTATGGTTTTGTTATTCTCTGTGTGATGGCGGAATTTAGCCTGTTCCATGAGTTGTTTGACTTC
>JAUVON010000061.1 GCA_030599175.1 Desulfobulbaceae bacterium
AGTGTTAAGGTGAGGATGAGGGACAGGTACGATGGTGCAGAACCGGCAGGTAACTCTGTGGCGGCACATAACCTCCTGCGTCTTGCTCTACTGCAGAACAAACCGTTATGGCAGCAGATGGCCCGTAGCCTTATGGAATCTTTTGCTGAAGTAGTAAACCGCTATCCACCCGCGATGCCGCTTATGCTCACGGCCTGGCAACAGATTGACACCAAGCCTTCCCAGGTGATTATTGCCGGTGAACGGGGGAGGGTAGATACCAAAGCACTGCTGCATATTGTTGACCAATTTTTCGATCCGAACCGCCTTTTTCTGTTGGCGGATGGTGCTGAAAATCAAACCTATCTTGCGCGGACGCTTCCCTTTCTGGAAACTCTCAGACCTATAGCAGGTAAGGCTACGGCCTATGTTTGTTCCGATTTCACCTGCAAGATGCCGGTGACTGACCCATTGGCACTGCAGCAGCAGCTGGAAGGACAAAAAACAGTAAACTGATGGAGCGATAAGGGTGAATTTTGATTGTTGATAAACAGCTATGAAAAACAAGACCCTTGCTACACTCCTTCTCTCTGTCTTTATTGCCCTGCTTGGTATCGGTATCATTGTTCCGGTGATGCCGATGTTTGCCTCCGAACTTGGTGCCGGCGGCTTTGCCCTGGGCATGATTATCGCCGCTTTTTCAATCAGCAGAGGGGTGCTGCAGCCTATTGTCGGTAATCTATCCGACAAATGGGGCCGGAAAAATTTTCTCATAGCCGGTCTATTCATCTACGGCATCGTCGGCCTGCTCATTCCTCAGGCAACAAACGTAGGTAATTTAATAGCTATACGTGCCTTTCATGGAGTCGGTTCTGCAATGATTGTTCCTATAGCCATGGCCTATGTCGGCCTGCTTGCCCCGGTTGGGCACGAAGGCCGCTATATGAGTTATCTCAATATAGCAATATTCTGCGGTATAGGATGCGGGCCGGTGATTGGAGGACTGGTTTCAGATCTTTTTGGTTTTGCTTACGTTTTTTATCTTATGGCGGTACTGAGTTTTATTGCCCTGATTCTGGTGATCAGTCATATGCCTAAACGCAGTCCTACAGAGATAAAGCAGGGTTCGACTCTTTTAAAAAGTATAAAAAAAATGGTCGGGAACAGCAGAACTGCAGGTATTCTTCTGGCCCGATATGCAACCATGATCATCATGGTGCCTACAATGGCCTTTTTGCCCCTGTTGATGTCAAACTGGCCTGTTCATACCGGTTTGCAGGTTGGGATGGTTATAGCCTGCAGAACCCTTACCAATGCTGTTTTGCAGGTTCCTTTTGGCAAGTTTGCCGATAAGTATAATAAGCTTGTTTTACTGCTGGCAGGCGTTCTTTGTATGAGTTTGGCTGTTCTGGCGATTCCTTCCATGGAAAACGTTGTGTCCATGACGATTCTCTACGTTGTCCTTGGTGTTGGGGAAGCGGTAATATGGCCGGTATTGGGCGCCTATGCCACTGAAGAGGGGCGAACGCATTATGGTCAAGGGACAATGATGGGGATGTTCAGTTTCACCATGAGCGCCGGGGTTCTCACTGGAGCAGTGCTGGCGGGGATGAGTATGGATCTGGTTGGTATAAAATGGGCCTACTATACGTGTGGAGCAATGGTTTTGCTACTTACCCTGGTTGCAGCGAAAATGATTTTCAGCGGAGAGCAGGAAGCGACAGCTGTAAGGGAGTAGCTGTCACTTATTACCAGGTACGTTCTTATTTCTTCTCTGCCAGTTTTGCTTTCAACAGTGCCCCAAGGCTACCGACATCATTTGCAGCTTGTTTCTTCTTATTTCCTGAAATATAAGATTTATACTCAGACTGTTCCGCTATATCTTTACTATCCGGTGAGACATAATCTGTCGGTACCAGGCTTATTCGCCTCTCGCCCGGATCAGTGCTTTCTATGTTTACATCAATATTTTGCCCTTCTTCCATCACTTCTCTCGGATGGTGGATTTTACGTCCGCCGCCAAGTTTTGAAATATGGATCAGTCCGTCAATGCCTGGAGCCAAAGTAACAAATGCGCCGAATTGTGCCAGGCGGGCTACTCTTCCCGTATGTGTGGTGCCTTCGGGGAACTGCTCTGAAACAGTGTCCCACGGGTCGGCCAGGGTCTCTTTGTAGCTGAGTGAAATTCTGTCTTTTTCCCAGTCTATTTTTTTAACAACGACAGACACTTTCTGGTCGACATGGAAATAATCAGCCACATTTTCCACTCGACTCCAGCCGATCTCGGAGATTGGAATAAGGCCGTCCACTCCTCCAATATCAACAAAAGCACCAAAATCTCTTACGGAACTGATCACACCCTCTACTGTTTGTCCTTCCTCAAGTATCTGCTGTAATTTCTCCTTGAGTTCTTCCCGTTCGGCTTCCTGGATAGCCCTGGCCGAGAGCACCAGGTTGCGTCCTCCCTCTTCAAAACGACTGATCAGAAATTTCATATGGGTTTCGAGGTATTCTTTCGCCGCATCTTCAACTCTTCTCAATCCCATCTGGGAATAGGGACAGAAAGCACGTATATTGCCACCAAGGGTGACTTCAAATCCGCCTTTAATTTCTGCCTTAACAAAACCTTCCACCGGTATCTGGCTGCGGAATGCTTCTTCGAGATGGGCGTTGCTGGAGCCGGAACCAATTGACGTGGTAAAGAGCTGTTCTGAACCTTTTGTCTGGAGAAAATAGACATCAATCCTGTCACCGATTTCTTTGGTGAAACTGCCTTCCTTGTCGGCCAGTTCCGAGCTGTTCAGTACCCCTTCGCTTTTGCCGCCTACATCCAGAAAGGTGGTCTCCTGACCAATTCCGACTATTGTTGCGGTGATCTTCTCACCCGGCTTGATGCGTCGCAGTTTTTTAGTCTCTTCCACTTTAAACAACTCTTCGAAACTTTCATTTTTTACTTCCATGTTGATCCGGTGTCCTATGTCTATGTTGTGTGGTGAACAGCTAAAGAAAGCACTCTGTCATTGTCCCGGAACATCAACCGCTTCCGGCAGAGCTCGGTTATAAAGGTCACAAGTGATTCTTCTTTGAGGCCTTTGAAGTTTTGTAGAATATCATTCATTGTCTGGGGGGTATGGCAGAAAATATAGATTCTCCTCGAAAGTCCTTTTAACCTGTGCTGCAGGGGCAGGCCTGTCGGGTATTCCTGCCGGATTATAAGAAAAGTTCTACCATCACGGTATTGCAGGGCGGGTTTTCCTTTATCCTTTCTCATTTTATGAAAACTCTGCCACTGTTCTATTTTCTGGTATACCGGCTTCCATCGACGGTGCTGCAGCGTGCGATCTCCCCTGTAACCATTTACCAGATGTTGAAGAGATTTGTGATATCTCTGTGGAAAGAGTTTTTTTGTTTTGTAATGCACTAAAATGGCATTGATGCCGAATTTACTGTAGTTTTTGTGTATTGGTGATTCGTGGCCAAGAAAAAAGGCGGCAGGAGTGAGGGGATGATAGGGCAGGACAAATTCGAGGTTTGCCAGTGTCTCCTCTATTTCTTTCTTTGTTGTGGTCGGAAATTCTGTAATCAGATTCCCTTCCACCAGTATCCCATTTTCAGCGCATAGTTTCATTACCGAAATATTGTCGATGACGGTTGTTCCTTTTTCCATTTTCTGCAGCAGTGAATTAGACAATGACTCAATACCTACCTGGACAGTGGAGAGTCCACCCCGCCTGTACAGTTTTAACCTCTCGGGCTGATGAATTGCCCGTATCTCGGCAAAATAATTGAGATCGATCTGCTGCCGGGAGATGGTCTTGAAGTAGTCATCCGTCTCTTTTAATGGCAATGTGTTATCAGTAAATGTGAAATTAATACACTTATATTGTTGTACAAGATGGGCTGTCTCCTGCACCATCCTGTCCGCATTTTTCATTCGATATTTCTTCCACTGAAGATTGAGGTTGCAGAACGAACACTTGTTCCACCAGCACCCCCTGGAAAATTCAAGCGGCAGAGTTGGAATAATGGGTACCTTGGAGAATATCCGAGCGATTTCATTGAAGTATGGACGGTAATCAGGGTATGGAAGTTCGTTTATATCTACAATTTCATCAGTTCTTATTATCGATTCATGGGATTTGGCCAGGTTGTCCTGTTTGCCAGGTTTTTTTGGAAACTCTTTCAAAGAACGGCAAATGGAGAGAAGGGATTTTTCTCCTTCCCCGTCAACAATATAATCGATCTCCGGGAAATGGTGAAGAAGTGATCTGCCGATCCTGCCGGTGCATGAAGATCCGCCAAAAACGACTGGCACCTCTTCGTTAATATTTTTTACCTGTTTTGCCATATAGAGAGAAGGTAATAGCTGGTTGAAGCAAATGGAAAACCCTATAAGATCGTATTGATTGAGCTTGATGATGTTGATCCAGTCTGAACATGTCTTTTCAATGACCTCAACAAGGTTATCAAAGTGAGGACGAGACTGTTCTTTTTTTGACAGTACAGAGGAAAAAAGTTCCCTTGCCTTATCCTGCTGCGATGGAAAAAGAAGCGGCGAAAAAAGTGCTTCTCCAGCCCAGCTGTTGCTGCTTATTCTCCTGTAAGCATCAATCCCGATGGCTTCGGCAATATTGAGATAAGGGTGAAATGTATCGACCTGGCATCTCATCTCTTTTTCCAAAAAAGCTTTAAGGGAACCCAGCTGGATCGAAGGTCGATTAAAGATCGACCAGGGCATTGATATCAGGGCCAATTTAAAATGTGAGGAACGGCTGCCGGTCATTTTATGATGCCATTATTGCTCAATTATTTCAGTGTCTTCAGGGGGGATAAAAGAAAAAAAGGATCTGGCCCTCTTTTCATCCATTCCCACAAGAGTGTTCACCTGGATGTTGCTCAGGTTGAGGACCGTTATGGTGCCGAAGTGATCCCGGATATTCATTCTGCGAATAAGAGAAGATTTCGTCACCCATAGATGTACATCTTGAACCTGAGAGTGGGGTAGTCTGGGAACGAGTTTTATTGTTCTAACTTCCTCTGTTGCACCTCCTGTGCCTTGGTCAGGAGAAAGAATAAGGAAATCCTTTTGTAAATTTCCATTGCCGGTAAAAAAGGAATAGGTAAGATCATTATTAAGGGTTTCAGCCGGGGAGACTATCATCTGATTCAGGTTTTCAAAATACATGGAGAAAACAGAACCATCGCTGACAAGTACCTGCTTGTCAGGACTGGAGTAATCCCAACGCATGCGGCTGTTGCCATCCTTTTTGTAAAAAACTGCCTGGCCGGATCCTTTCCGTGGCCGACCGGTCATCTCGCCTCTGGTTTGCTGGAAGAAATCAAAGGAGAGGCTTTGCATGCCGTCAATTCGGAGCTGCAGCCTTTCTGCTGTTTCTTTCGGAGATTCCACTGGGATTGTCTCTCCAGAACTTTGTAGAGGCGTAAGGTATAGCAGCGACAGGAGTGCGATGAATGCTGAAAACGATTTATACATTTTAAAATCAAGTAGGTTGAAGATATATTGACCGGTTAAGATCTTGTGCAGCACTATGTTCCGTTGTCTTCGGAAGATTTTCAATAAAAAATTTAGTGTTCTCAGTCGAATATTGCACTATAGTTTTGGTGCTTTTGTTTCCTGGCGGAATTCGGGCAATACCTTCAGAGCAGAGAAGGGGGTGTCCAGGCAAGAGTACCTTTACTGCCCGTGCAACAGTTAATTCGTCCATTCCTGAGTCAAAGATACAGATCATGGTGAAAGAGTGTAGTGGGGAATTGGGTAGTTTATCAGGCGACATTTATACCAGAAAATGAGTTGAACAACAAGCAGTGTCATAGTGGTCTCGATGATTGACCCTGTATGTCAGGAAAAATAAATATTTGAGTGCAGATCTGAGAGGGATATCATGTCCGATGTTGTAATCAGTGGTACTGGGTTGTTTACACCTCCCTATGTTGTTACCAATGAGGAATTGGTACAAGCTTACAACGCTTATGCCGATATGTATAATAAGACGAACAGCGAGGCAATTAATTCCGGTGAAGAGGAGGCTCTTCAGCATTCAAGTTGTGAATTTATTGAGAAAGCATCAGGGATCAGGCAGCGTTATGTGATGATAAAAGATGGTATATTGGATAAGGAACGGATGATGCCCCTGGTTCCCCGCCGACCGGATGATGTACTGTCAATAACCGCTGAAATGGCAATAGCAGCAGGGCGTGAGGCGCTTAACCAGGCAAATAGAAAGCCGGAAGATATAGATCTTGTGATTTATGGTGCTTCAACATCCCAGAGACCCTGGCCTGCAGTTGCTGCCGAAATCCAGCAGGCTCTGGGCTGCGGCGGCTACGCTTTTGATATGACAGTTGCATGTTCAACAGGTACATTTGGTATATCAACAGCGGTTGATGCGATTTTGTCAGGGACAGCAACCTGTGCCTTAATTGTTAATCCCGAGTATGCTTCTCCCCAGATTAATTTCAGGGATCGTGACAGTCATTTTATTTTTGGTGATGTAGCGACAGCCTGTATTGTGGAAAAACAACAGACTGCCTCAGGTGAAAATTTATTTCGAATTATAGATCGTAAACTGAAGACCCATTTTTCAAACAATATCAGGACTAATGCCGGTTATCTGACCCGCGCAGAACCAAACATCACTTTTGAGCGTTTTTTTGAACAGGATCAGTTTTTTATTCAGCATGGCCGAAAGGTGTTTAAAGAACTCCTGCCCATGATCTGCAGTCTTGTTAAAAATCAACTTATGAGCTGTGAACTGGATATCAGTCAGATTCGCCGTATGTGGCTGCATCAGGCAAATATTAATATGAACATGTTTGTCGCACGCGGATTGCTCGGGCGAGTTCCTGAGCCTCATGAGGCACCAGTAGTTCTTGACGAATATGCCAACACAGCATCTGCTGGATCGATTATCGCTTATCATAAATACAAAGGGGATTTTAATCCCGGGGACAAAGGTATTCTTTGTTCTTTTGGTGCAGGTTACTCGATCGGAAGTCTGATTATGGAGAAGCTGTAAGTTTTACGCTATCTGTATATGAGCTCATAGAGAGCTAATCGCTGCTGAAAGGATAGACTTTTAAACTTCACTCCCACTGTCGTTGTAAGTATAGGGGTATATTTCTTTTTGTCCTCTACTGATTCCCAGACTTTTTCTACGGGAAACTCCTGGAGATGGATACCCGAAATGCTATCGACAATATCGACTACCCATCTTTTTTCATAACACTGTTTACAACGACATTTAAAGGAGATTCCCCCTGAGCTGATATCAACTACTTGACTTACCCCTTGAGGACAAATAGTGACAGTGTCAGTAAATTCGTGTCGTTGCTGTTTTCTTCGATTCAGAACATTCAAGTCGATATTATCCTGTAAGGTAAAAGTTCACTTTGTTATTCTCAAGGTACTTATCCAGGCATTTTTAAAGTTTCGATTGATTTGGGTGAGTTTGTTTTCTGAGCCTTGATCCTGCAAGACCTGCTAAACCAATACCAAAGAGGAATATGGTGGCGGGTTCGGGGACAGGAGCGATTGTGCCCTGGATCAGCACACCTGCATTGAGTCCGGAGTTCAATCTCCAGCCACGATCCGGATTAAAAAATGCATAATTGTCTGCCGGATAAGATGCATCCCATGGCATCAAAAACCCTTCTAAATTATCACTATCTCTAACCTCAAATGCCGCCCAATATGAAGCTGCTTCAAGGTACCATGACATACCCGTGGCACCATACCATCCTTGAGTTGATCCATCAGCTGAGACTTGTGCTGAATAAATTTCGAGATCCGGTCCAGTTGAACCAATGGTGTATATAGCGGTAGTGAATGTTTTGCCGCTTGAATTAAAATCCCCATTGAGCCAGCCTTCAACATCGGTTATGACCATGTCTTCATCTATTGAAAACTCAGTGGCTAGCCATTGCCTGGAATGCAACGAATAACCCGCGAGGCCAGGGGTGGCGCCAGTATCAAGTATAATATCTGCAGAAGCACCGGTGCAGATACAGAACAAGAGTAATATATTTAATGTCGTTATAAACCGCATTATTTTCATTTCTGCCCTGTAGAATAGGCGATGGGGAAGTGATCCCGAATTTTTCCTGGAGAGAAGGTGAACTATAGCTGTTAATCAACCCACCTTTAAATGCAAAAAACATACCACGCGTATGCATGTTATGACGCTTAGATTAGTGTCATATAATTACAGTCACTTATGTTTTTAGAGGGGTGTGAATGAGTACTGGTGTCGGGTTGGTTTTCGGATTTCAGGAAACTCTTTCCAGAACAGCGGAACAGTGTTTGTGCGAAATGTCGGAAAACCTTCTGGTTGCACTGGGCAAGTTCCTTGAAGCTGGTATCAACCAGTTGCAATTAAGAGCATTTTTTACAGAGGGGTTTGGGAATAACTTTAACAAAGACAGGTTAAGAAAATAATACATACACACGAATTACAAGTGGTTGGGATTACAGAACATAACTCGTTCGGCAGGAACTGTCCTTACATTTCATTGTCGAGGTCTATCAGATCGAAAAAAATATCCCCCAGGGCTCTCCAGATTGTCCCTGCAGGTTGTTTATTCAAAACTATTGAACCAGAGTGCCAAGTCACATTGTCATTTTCATCCAGATCCAGTCGCCAGCTGTTCTGAGGAGAAAAATCCGGAGTAAATGCGGCTGTAATTGCTTCTGCCAGAGGGACACTGTCAATCAACAGGCCTATTTCCGTATTGAGAATCATGGAGCGGGGATCCAGGTTAAGGGAACCGATCAGTACTCTCTGCCGGTCAAAGATGGAGACTTTGGCATGGAGTCCAAATTGCTTAGAATCGACATATTTTGCCTGGTAGCGCGATCTCTCTGCAGCATCTCGCTTAAATTCATAGAGATTAGCCCCGAGTTTGAGTAGTGATTTGCGGTGATGCTGATAGGCGACGTGAGCAGGGATATGGTTGTTGGATGCCAGGGAGTTGGTCAGAAAGTGAAACTGCACTCCAGCCTGCTGTCGTTCAGCAATGACCTTTGTTAAACTGTCAGTGGGGATAAGATAGGCACTGATCATGGTGATGGACTTTTTGCTCTGCGCAGTAGCTCGTCGCAAGTGCATGGCCACATGCTGCCCTGTTTGCCCCTCGTGGAAATTTGGGTCGTCCAGCAGAACAAGAGCTCTTCCCGGGATTGCCTGCTCTGTATATTCCTGCCAGTGACCTGCCCACTGCTCTCCTTCTCCAGGCAGCAGGGCCAGCCAGGAATGAAGAGGAGTGAAGTTATCTGTCAGTTCTTTACGCAGCTTCTCCAGATCACTGAAATCAACTTTGCCTTGATCTATCCGTGGGATGGGATATGACCACTCTGAATTCCAGTATATATCAAAGCCTTTTGTGATTTCCGGCACCACAGTGCCATTGGTCAGAATATCAAAGTCTCGAAAATTGTGATCCTGGTTAAAGCCGAAATATTCATCTCCAATATTGCGGCCCCCGACAATGGCGACCTGGTTGTCGGCAGTGAGCACTTTGTTATGCATTCGATGGTTGGTGCGACTGAAATCATTCAAATTTTCAAGGAAACGGAGCTCAATATTGTTTGAACGCCGCGAAAAAGGATTGAAGATCCGTACCTCAATGTTAGGATGCTCATCCAACTCCTCCAAGACCACATCCTCGCCACTCAAAAAAGAATCATCAACAAGTAACCGAACAAGAACCCCACGGTCTGCTGCCTTTAGCAATCGGTCCATGAGAAGAGAACCTACCTGATCAAATTTCCAAAGAAAATATTGTGCATTTATTGACAGGGTGGCCGAATCAATTAGTGCCAATCTCCATTTCAAGGAAACTGATCCGCTGTCAAGAAGCATGAAATGTGAAAGTTCATCAGTAGGCGGGATGATTCCACGAGCTTTCCAAATTGTTTCACTTTCCAATGGTGAGATGTCTCGACTATCCGGTAGCATTAATGGAGGAAGGGGACGGGAGCAGCCTGCCAAAATGGCCAAATAGATGAAAATGACAGGAAGAGGCAGACGCTGAAAAAGGGAGCAGCGCTGTTTCACTGCATTAGCTCTCATGTTGATTCTCCATGGAGAAGGTATAGTCAGATAGAGGGGGGCTTTTATTTTTCTAACGTTACTGACTCCATAGCTCTTTGTCAAAAAAGACATTCCATCCAACAAAATGGAAGAAGATGATTTTCGAATGACAACAGCACTGAAACATATGTGGTTTGACGAAGACTATCTCCTGGTAGAAGGTGTTCCTAAAGATGATCGTACCAGGGTCGCCCATCTGGTTTCAGTATTGCTTGCTATGGGCAGACTACTTTGACGAACTGCTCCGCCGCATCCAGGATATCCTCACAACTCCCCCCTTTCCCTTCAAAAGTAATACTGCATTGACATCAAGAATCCGAAAAGGTATATTCTAGACAGACTAGACAGACTAGACAGACTAGACAGACTAGACAGACTAGACAGACCAAATCATTCAAAGGGTGTCACCATGATAAAAAACCATTGGCAGCTTCAAGAGGCAAAAAATAAATTCAGTAATTTAGTTGATAGAGCACAACACAATGGCCCACAAGTTGTTACCAAACATGGAAAAGATGCTGTTGTTGTGCTTTCAATTGAAGAATACAAAAAATTAATAAAGCCCAGGAAAAACTTGGTAGCTTTTTTTCAAAGCTCTCCTCTTGCAACTAGTAGGTTGGATTTAAATAGAAATAAAGAACTGCCAAGAGATATTGAGCTATGAAATACTTATTAGATACCTGTGTCCTTTCTGAATTAATCAAAAAAAATCCGAGTCCCAAAGTCATTAAATGGGTTTCAAAAATTGATGAAAACAATCTGTTTCTTAGTGTTCTAACTATAGGGGAGATCCACAAAGGTATTGAGAAACTACCTGAAAGCAAAAAGAAAGACAAATTACACCAATGGGTAAATTATGATCTTAAAGAAAGATTCAGGAATCGAATAATTGATTTTGATCTTAAAACAGCAACTGTTTGGGGACAAATACAAGCTCATTCAGAATTATCAGGAAAAGCTATGCCTGCAATAGATGGCCAGATTGTTGCCACTGGAATTTCTTATGACCTTACTGTGGTAACAAGAAATACTAAAGATATGGAAATTAG
>JAUVON010000281.1 GCA_030599175.1 Desulfobulbaceae bacterium
AATTTTCCTTCACCCTTCTTTCCATACCGAACCTGCGGATAGAGCACTCTCTCACTACCATATAATCTCTTGGGGTAGCTCCGCATCTTGCGGCAGATAAATCCATTGGTATATGGATGATCCTTGTCTCCATTCAAGCCGGTAATTCTGCCGTTTACAACTGTTGCAATCATACCGCAGCTGTCAGGGCAATCTAAGGGGCAGATAGTCTTTTTTTTCTCAATTGTTTCCATTATCTCTCTATTCAATAAAAAACCCCGGTTGCATCAATGCAATCGGGGGTTTTATTGACCAATCATTTTTAAGTGATGATTTAGCCAAGAACAGCCTGGCCATGGTATAGATACCGTTTAATCTTATGTGTCGCCGTCTTAATAAACGGTTCCCTTCTCTCAAACATCTTGCCCAGCCGGGAAGAAGTGGACAACTGACTATTCAGCTCTCCCCGCATAGTCTCCAGAAGGTTTTCTATATAAGTGCGCCTTTCCAGACGTGAACTGCCGGCAGTCTGTTCGTCAATAAATTCATAATCGGGATAGATCCAGGCCTCAAGTTTGCCGTTATTATCAATGACCAGACTCTCCACAACCCAGTTAAAGGCATTGATCTTATGCTCTATGGCCTCAGGATAAACATTTTCCCCATTGGCCATTACTATGACATTTTTAGATCTGCCGCACACATGCAGATTTCCCGCATCATCGAGAAACCCAAGATCTCCCGACGCAAGCCAGCCATCACTTCCGAGCACTGCTGCAGTTGCTTCCAAATCGTCGTAATAGCCTTTCATCACATTTGCGCCACAGACGTAAATCTCCCCAATCCCAGTCTCGGAATCAGGCTCTACTATTTTTACATCAACACCGGAAAGAGGTTTACCGGTTGAGCCGATAGCAATAGTTTTATCACCCGATGGACCACCTGCAACAAGTGGAGAGGATTCCGTCATACCATAACCGATCAGGTAAGGAAATCCGGCTTCGCTGAGAAATCTTTCAACCTCCGGATTGAGTGCAGCTCCGCCGATACCCATAAGTGCCAGATTCCCACCAAAAAACTTCAGCAGTTTCTTGCCGATACGTCGATAGATAAATTTTCTGCCGATATTAGTTTTACAGATAAGACTCAAAAGTCTGCTCTTCTCAATCTGGGGGAGTACCCGTTTCTTATAAATCTTTTCAAGAACCAGAGGTACTGCAAAAATTACATAAGGGTGCTCATGACTGCATAGTTTCTGCAAAATAGCCGGAGTGGGTGTTTTTCCGGCATACGCGATGCGACAGCCATAGAGCAGAGGAAGGATAAAACCGCAGGTAAACTCATAGGTGTGGGACATGGGCAAAATTGACAACCAGGTGGCCCCGGACTCCACCTCCATCAGGCTTGATGCCGCATAAGCGTTTGAAGTCAGGTTCTTGTGGCTCAACATCACAGCTTTGGAAAAACCGGAAGTGCCGGAAGTATACAGAATAGACGCAATATCGTCCTCTTCGACTACCGGGAAGACAAGATCTTCAGCACTACTTCTCAAGGCAATAACAGCCTCATTTAAATAGCGAGTAAAGGGGGTAACAGAAATAACTCCGCTTGTCCCTTCATAGTCATCCAGGGTTATTACTGGTCCTTTCAGTTCCTTGCTCAGCTCATATACTTTTTCTATCAGCTTCTGCGTAGTAAAAAGAATCTTTACCTGCATCTCTTTGAGTATATGATGTACATCACTCTCCGGCAAATCCGGTAAAATGGGTACAGCTATAGCCCCCAGACGTACTATGGCCAAATAGGCAATTCCCCAGTTGGGGGAATTCTCACCGAGAATTGCGATATGATCTCCTTTCTCTACGCCTTCGTCCCGCAGGCGTGCAGCCAGAGCAACAATTCGCTCATAAAAAGCCTTATAGGTGAGAGGCTCTTCCATTGCCATACCAATGGCATGCCTGTTCTTGAATTTGGAGCAACTGGAATCAATCACATAATTGAGAGTCAGACCAACTTCCGCGCCTAAAACCATAAATCACCTCTATCACAAGCCTCCTGTATATCACAGTGGGGCGGCACACTATATCAAAATCGCCCTTATTCCTCTTCATCTGTTTCCGAGAGCAGTTTGGCCACTGCTCCGGTAATGGATTCCAGGGAAAAAGGCTTAGTTATAGTTATAATTCCGTCAAGATAGCCGGCGACGGCCAGATAGCGTTCCTTGGAAATAGTTCCACCACCCGACATTGCTATAACCGCCAGATCAGGAGTCTCTTTCCGCAGATCAAGTATGGTCTGTAAACCATCTTTTTCAGGCATCACCATATCTGTTATAACCAGATCAAACGGCTTTTGACTAAATAATTCTATGCCCTCATCTCCGTTGGCGGCAGTGGCCACCTCATACCCTTCAAGCTCGAGAATCTTGCGAAGCACCTCAAGAACTATCTGTTCATCATCGATAATAAGAATACGTTTCACTCTGCTCACTCATATTGGTTCAAGAATATTGACAAATATAACCTGTCTTATACGCTACTTTGTAGCTTTTTAAAACCAAAATCAAGCTTTGTTTAAGGGACACGGTATTTCCCTGACTTGATGGCGTCGTAAAAAGTCCGATCTACGGCGTTGCAGGTTTTTATCAGCACCGAGGCATACCATATTGTATGGCCTCGGCACTGATAAAAACACTGCGCCTTGTATATCAAACTTTTTAGCTTAGCCATTTATAGTTGTAATCGACCTTTTTACGGGGTCACCAGGCCTGATGGCGTCGTAAATTATCTACGCAATAATTGGATCCCATGAACAGTCAAGGTCAATGCACCATAGTCTTCCTCCACCAGTCCTCCCAGAATATACGGCTTGCCACTGGTCAGGATAGTCGCATACCGATTATACACATCCGGGAAAAAAGTCGTTTCAAAAAGAGCTGTCTCATCTTCAAAAGTTAAAAACTCCATAACATCACCACTGCGAGTTGATACCAGCTTGCCACTCAGCAACCATCCTGCCAGTTCAACACGTCGCCCTTTATGATCTGCAAGATCGCAGGCCTTTACCAACCTCCGACTGCGATGGGTAAAAAACTGCAATGGGTGCATGTCGCAAAGAAAGCCGAGGACACGAAACTCCCTCCTTAATCTGGTTCGCTGATCAGGCATAGGAAGGGACGGCGGCGGTGGTAGAATTACTTCAAAAAGGGAATAATGGGCTGCACTCTTTCGGATCCGCTGAAAACTTGCCCACTGCCAGAGCAATGCGGATCTGTTCCCGGTCTCACTCAGACTGTCCAGTCCGCCTGCATGAATAAGTGCACAGACCTCATTATCCGCAGGATTCGTGCGCGTAAAAAAATCTTCAAGGCCTGAAAACTGACTTTTCCCGCGTTCTCTTACGAGACGTTTCTGAAAAGATGCAGATAAGCCCTGCACACTCTGCAAACCAACCCGGATCCATATCTCTTTACCGATCCAGCATATTTCACTCTCCCGCACATCCGGGCAAAGGATTTTCAGTCCCAGTCTTTTCGCCTCGGAGACATAAGCAAAAGTCGAATAGTAACCACCCTGATTAGATATCACCGCCGCCATGAATTCTGCGGGGAAATGCCTTTTGAGGTATGCCGCCTGGTATGATACCCGTGCATAGGAGGCAGAGTGCGGTTTACAAAAGGAATAGCCGTCAAAGCTCATCATCATCTGCCACATTCGCTCCACGTCGGCCTGATCAACCTTGCAGGCGGCACAGCCGGCAAAAAATCGTTCTCTATAACTTGCCAACCGGAGTTTCTTGTCTTTTTTCGACATAACCTTACGCAATCCGTCGGCCTGACTATGACTGAATCCAGCAAGAGCCACTGCAACCCTGGAAACATCTTCCTGGTAGACCATCAAGCCATAGGTTTCATCAAGCACATCTCCAATTTCAGGACAAAGCGGCTGCCAGCTTCCACCATGCAGGCGTCGCACATATTCCCTGACAAACTCGTTGGCCGCCGGTCGAATAATCGACGATTGAATAACCAGCTGCTCAAAATCCCCGCTGGCAGCCTTCTTCTGCAGTAATCGCATGGCTGGACTTTCTATATAAAAACAACCCATAGTTTCCCCCTCTGCAACTGCAAGTTTTGTCGCAGCATCACCTTCAGGC
>JAUVON010000247.1 GCA_030599175.1 Desulfobulbaceae bacterium
ATTTCTATGGTAGTAAGAGGCAAGTGTTGGTATGTAAGCAATATCGGGTGATAATAGTACAAGATAGACCGAATTACAACTAATACAGAGATATTTTTATGGCCTGTAAAACAGGCTACTTAGGCTCTTATAAATAATGAATGAGTAATGTTGATTAGTGATATAAATAAAACAAATTAACAGTCAGGTCGGAAGAGGATCGGTCTCATTCAGCTCTGTTTTGAAAAAGGTAGTCGCATGTTTACAATGCAAAATCCGGCACTGGAAAATTTGTTGGAGTTCCTTCATGATGAAAAGGAGTTTGTGTTCCTTGACACCTCACGGCCTGATAATGAAAATATTGAGTCATATCTGTTCATAGAACCTATTGTCAGAATGGTATGCAGAGCTGGTGACGACCTGGAGGAGTATCTCAGAGAACTGCAGCTCCATCTGGAAAGAGGGTACTATCTGGCAGGATGGGCGGGGTATGAATTCGGCGCTAGTCTTGAGGGGAAAATAGATATAAAAGGAAGATCAGGAAGTAACGGCGGAGGGGTAATTGCCGATTTTGGCGTTTTCAATAAACCGTTTATTTTTAATCATCAGACGGGTGAAAACAGTTTGCCGCAGTATCAGGGGTCAGTTGCTGATTCAGGTGAATACGCAATTACCAATCTTCGATCCAATATGGATAAAGAGGAATTTCTCAGAGCCCTTGGAAGAGTCCGGGATTACATCGCTGCCGGCGACACATACCAGGTAAACTATACCATGAAACTGCTTTTTGATTTTCATGGTTGTCCTGAGAAGTTATACCTCGATTTGCGCAGAAACCAGTCTGTGGCTTATGGTGCTTATATCCGAAATGGCAGCGAGAGGATGCTCTCCTTTTCCCCTGAGCTGTTCTTCAGGAAAAACAGTTCGGGCATTACTGTTCGGCCAATGAAAGGAACGGCAACAAGAGGACGGAACGGTGCAGAAGAAAGGGCTTACAGCAAACAACTGCAAAATGATATTAAAAATAGAAGTGAAAATGTAATGATTGTTGATCTGTTGCGAAATGATCTTGCCAGGCTGATGCATGGTCACGGTCAAAGCACAGTTGCTGTCGATTCTCTTTTTGATATTGAATCCTATGAAAGTTTGCTGCAGATGACTTCAACAATCAGTGCCCGAGGGTCGGCAGCAGGGATGGGAGACATCGATCTTGTTGATCTCTTCGGGGCATTATTTCCCTGCGGATCAATTACCGGCGCTCCAAAGATCCGCACTATGGAGATAATCGATGAACTCGAGAAAGAGCAGCGTGGCGTTTATACCGGTGCTATCGGCTATCTGGATCCGGATGGAACTGCTGTTTTTAATGTGCCGATTCGAACAGTTCTGCTGAATGGCAATAGCGGCGAGATGGGTATTGGCGCCGGTATTACCCACGATTCAGATCCGCAGGAGGAGTGGGAGGAGACGCTATTAAAGGGAAGGTTTCTTACCCATGCTCAACCCGATTTCACACTTTTTGAGACAATGCTCTGGCATCCTGAAGATGGGTACTGGCTCCTGGATTATCACCTGAAACGACTTGAAGCCAGTGCCCTGTTTTTTAAGTTTTCTTTTGATATCGGATTGATCAGGCAGCGACTTCGTGAGCAGGAATCTCGTTTTATCAACGGCAGCAACCGGGTACGTCTTATGCTGGAAAAAGATGGCCGGGTGTTGTTGGCAACGATGTCTTGTGACCTGCCTGCAGTCACTGCACTCCCATCCAGTCCAATAATTGAAAAGATTGATGAGATACCCTTGGTCGATTTCTCCGATCGGATCACGGAGACCGGTTCCCCATGGTGCTTTCATAAGACAACCATGAGAGAAATGTATGACGAGGAGTATGAAAACGTACAGCAGCAGGGATTGTTTGACCTACTGTTCTGTAATGGGGCGGGGCAGGTAACGGAAGGGTGCATCTCCAATATTATAATTTATTACCAGGGCAGCTATCTGACCCCCCCTGTTGAATGCGGTCTGCTTGCAGGAGTGATGCGTGAGAAGTTACTTACTGACCGGTCTGTGGAACTGGTTGAGCAAATACTTACAAAAGAGATGATAAAATCCGCCGACGCACTCTTTGTCTGTAACTCCGTCCGGGGAGTCATCAGGGTAAGGCTTCGGTAGGTAAACCGGGCTTAATGCACTATTGACTGATCCTGCTCCGGAGTAATCTGAACAGGTGGAACTATGAGGTTGTGCTCTTCGCCAAGTAATCTGACGGTGGACATGAAAGTTGAAGGGAGGGGAATTTCCCTCTCTTCAATCAGAATACCCAGTTCCTTTGCTCTCACAAGGACAGCGGTGCTGTCTTTTCCCTCCTGGTGGTCGCAGATCGTCTGAATGCGCAGCGCGTCTGTAATTTTTGCACAGAGTTGGGGCATCTCTGCTGCCAGGCCCAGGAGTTCCTGCTCAATCTCTGCCCGGTTTTCTTTTCTGAAAAGGACAAATTTTTCTGCCGGGTTTCGGGTGGCAAACACTTCGTTGGTAATCGAGCCGGCAAGCATTGACAGGAAGGTCGGGTCCTGTGATGGCTGGTTTCTCGTCAGTTTAGCCTTTACTTCTTTAAATAAAACCATCTGAACTATACCAACCCCCTCTCGCAGGGCAGGGATGATGTGAGGTCTTTTCTCAGGGGATTCAGTTGTCATTTGGATATCAACAGTGATAAACTCGTAAAAAGCTCAGTTTCGATGGATAAGTAAAAAGCTTCATATTGGAGGCGTGCAATTTTTCTATTATTTCTGCGTACATACGGTACGTCGTAATGATAGAAAAATTGTAACAACGAACAAGATGAAGACTTTTTACGACGCCATCAACAGTTACAGCACCAGTTTTACCATTGGATGGCACTTTAAGGATTCATAAATTGCAAGTCTGGTTGCTTCGTCCTTGACTGTAAGTTCGGCATTGAGGCTGTGATATTTCCCACCGGAGCTGGCGTTAGAATGGCTGATTGTGACATCTTCCGGAGCACAGGCCGTAATTATAACCTCTTTCAGCAACGTGTGATCCTGCCCTATCACTTTATAAACCCAGGTGCAGGGATAGTCAATTTCCGGACGTTTCGGGGAAGCAGCTGCCTGATCTTTGCAATCGAATTTCATTTTGTCTTGATATGGTTGGTGAATTTGTAAAAAGCCAAAACTAACTGACTCTATTTCGTCATTCCAATTTGACACGATACGACGCCATCAAGATTAATAACGATTGTCTGTGCAGCAGTCAAGCAAAAGGGAGGGGAAGAGAATCCAGGAAGCTTAACTCTCAGAGCTGTTAATCAGGCTTATCTGGTCATTCAACGTCCACAGGTCATAGATATAACCTATGCCCAACAACCCCCCTGTCAAAAGATAGATAAGGCCGGTAAGCCATTTTCCCATATACATCCTGTGAATACCAAAAAGACCGAGAAATGCCAGCAGCAGCCAGGAGACATTATAATCAAGCTCACCCTGGTAGAATCGTACATCAGCTTGTTCGTTCATACCCGGGATGAGAAAAAGATCTACAATCCAGCCTATAAACAGCAGGCCAAGGGTAAAGAAGTAGATTGTCCCACTGATCTGTTTGCCATAGTAAAATCTGTGGGCTCCTAAAAATCCGAGTATCCAGAGGAGATATCCGACAACTACTGAATGGGTCTGGATTTTATCTGAGACCATTTTTCTTTTTCCTTAAAAGTTTAAAGTGCTGGATGCGGGACCACGCTTCTTCAATTCTTTCCTCAGTCAATTTTCCGTCAGTCAGTGCTCTAAGGATTTCTGCCTGTGCTCTCTCCAATATATGGGGATCATAGCAGAGATTGTTGCCGATTATAAGCAAATCCACTCCGGCTGAAATTGCTCTGCAACATGAATCAGCCAAACCGTATCGGTCGGTGATGGCCCGCATTTGCATATCATCTGAGACGATAACTCCCTTATGTCCCAATTGCCGGCGCAAAATTCCATTTAATGTAGCATATGACAGAGTGGCCGGATGAGTCTTGTCAAATCTGGAGTTAAAGAGATGACCCACCATTATTGCTTCCTCATATCCTCTTGCTATGAAGTCTTTGTACGGCTGCAGTTCAGTTTCGTTCCAGGTGGTAGAGATATCGACAAAACCGAGGTGAGAATCATTTCTGGAACTGCCGTGTCCGGGAAAATGCTTAAGACAGGAGAGGATACCTTCCTGACCGTGTGCTTTTATCCATCCCGCTGTATTTTCAAAAACAATATCTGGATTATTCGAGAAGCTGCGGCCGTAAACACCTATTATCGGATTCTTTCTATAAACATTCAAGTCGACCACTGGTGCAAGATTGAAATTTATTCCCAGAGAACTGAGCATCCGGGCCACCTGGTGACTGCAGCGGGTTGTTTCCCCGGGATCCCCCGTCCGGCCAAGCGTTTCTGCGTCCGGAGTGGCCGGGAAGCCATGCTGCTCTTTGAGTCTGGCCACCCTCCCGCCTTCCTGGTCAACGGCGATCAGGAGATTTCCTGCAGCCAGATCCTGAAGGGTTGAGGTGAGGTCAGCTACCTGAGCCGGGGATATGATATTGTTTGTCGCACATTTTTTGGCAAGCAGTGTATCAAAGAGGACTACTCCTCCAAGATTTCGCTTAACTATGTCGACTGCAACAGGATCGTTCTTTGAAAGAGTTGCGCCCTCAAAGCCGATCATGAAAAGCTGACCTATTTTTTCCTTAATAGAGTGATGAGTCATTTG
>JAUVON010000333.1 GCA_030599175.1 Desulfobulbaceae bacterium
AGAGATCTTCGGCAAGAGGGTTGTTTCTTATAACGCCTGGTTGACAGTAGGGTGCAAGGGTTTTTTGCACGGTATCAAGATAGAGACCGTGGTTTTTATAGATCGCCTGCCGTTCACCACAGCCGGGAAAAAGGAGCTTTCTGCCACCCCCGTATCCGGCAAAATAGTGGTGTACAATGGGACCCATGGTAATTACTGCACTGGCCTCCATAAGGTCACGCCGAAAACGTATCGGTGTTCCCCGTGAAGTTGTACCCAATTCCAAAAAAAGGTCTCTGTCATGGCAGTCATGGTGGATAAAGGAAAAGATATCAAAGGTTTGACCATAGAGTTTTTTGCTCTCTTCATCACTCTGGGGGGGATGGGTGCCGTAGGCGATAATAAAGCGAAGGCTCTCCGGCTGCATACCGTGCTTTTGCAGGATTTCGATAAGCAGGGGGAGATATCTGGGATAGCCGCAAAGTCTGGTCTTGTCGGTGACGACTATAATCGGATCTGATAAATCCAGAGAATTTTCCTGCAAAAAGCCATTCAGGCGGGAGCGGAAGAGAGTTTCATTTATGGTTCGAATCGGTTCATGAATGGATAGTTCAACACTACCGGCAGGAAAGTTTGTCTGTAACTTTTGCTCTCCAAACGGGATTTTGAAAGAGGGAAATGTGGTCGTCACTGTGCTGCCACGGTCTTCTTCAGGCCTCCTTTAACATTTGTGAAGAGAAGGGCAGCAAAACATGCTGCTGCACCGAGATGAATGATCAGTGAGGAAGGAGCGAGCAGGAAAAAAGCTAGAACCAGGGAGATCAGCCTGAATAACCAGTTGAGCTTGTTTTCAAGGTAACCCTGCAGAGCACCCGTAAATGCATATAACCCCACAAGAGCAAACAGGAAAATTTTAATTACTTCATACCATGACCCTCCCAGAAAAGGGGTGTAGGCAAAGAGCAAAGGCATGATGTAGATCCCCTTGGCGATTTTCCAGGATTCAAGTCCTGTGGACATTGGAGGAGTCTTGGCGATAGCTGCTGCAGTAAAGGCGGTAAGGCAAACTGGCGGAGTGACGTTGCTGTCCTGACTAAGCCAGAAGATGATCATATGGGCGGATAACAGAGCCAGTGTTGCCGCCTCCCCACTTACCGCAAGATCACGAAGAGATCCTGCAAGATCAGGAGGGACTGCTGCAAGTAGAGCAGCTGCCTGATCCAGCCCCATGGTCTGACCCAACAGTGCTGCTTTTTCGGGCAGAGCCAGCATAAAGACAGCCTTTGCCTCTTCAGAGAGAAGGCCTCCGGCTATGATTCCTATAAGCTGGTTGTCAATAATAAGATTGTAGAGGGCTGGTGCAGACAGGGTTCCCAGAACGATATATGCTGCGGTTACCGGTAGCCCCATACCCAGCACAAGCGATGCCAGGGCAATAAGGATGATGGCTATGACCAGATTGTTTCCTGCCCAGTTGGTAATCATTAAAGAAAAAGTGTTGCCGATTCCGGCTGTGGCAATGACATTGACTATCAGACCGACACTGCAGAGAAGGATGGCGGTCATTATCATATTTTTCGCACCCAGGGCAAGTGCGTCCAGTACTGCTGTAATCCCCATCTTATTGGGAGTGACCCACGAGGCAACAATCACAGCCATTATTGAGATGCCGGCAGCGTAGGTGGGGGTGAAACCAAATACCAGCAAGCCGATCAGGACTGTGATGGGCAGGAGAAAGGGTAAACCGCCCTGCTTGAGTACATCCATGGCCTTAAGCCGTTCATCTTCGACAACTTTAATATTGGATTTCTTTGCCTCAATGCGGACAAAAAAAGCGACTGTTGCAAAGTAGAGAATTGCCGGCAGGATACTCACTGTGACTATGGTTGTGTAGGGGATCTGGGTATAACTCGCCATAACGAAAGCACCCGCACCCATAATGGGAGGCATGAGCTGGCCTCCTGTGGAAGCTGCAGCCTCCACCCCAGCTGCAAATTTTGCGGGAAAACCTGCCTTTTTCATCAGCGGAATAGTGATGACTCCGGTGGATGCTGTATTTGCCACAGCAGAGCCGGAAATGGTGCCGGTTAGACCGGAAGAAAAAACAGCTACAAGCCCGGGGCCCCCAACCGTTTTACCGGCTACGGCCTGGGCAAGGTTGATAACGAAATCGCCTGCGCCGGAGCGGAGCAAAAAGGCTCCGAAGAGGATAAACATAAAGACGAAGGTGGAAGAAATTCTGGCAATATTGCCAAAAATTCCATCATCGCCATAGATGGATCTGAAAAGGATGGTTTCTGCAGTCAGGCCACTGAATTTAAAGACCCCGTCCAATAAGCTGCCCCACCAGCCAACGTATGTGAGAGCGAGGATTATGAGGATCGGGATAATCCATCCTGTGGTTCTGCGGGTAAACTCAAGTGCCGACAGAATTAACAGGATACCTGCAATCCATTCAGAAGTTGCCAGGTGGACTCCACGAGCATAGATGGCATCCTCCATTGAGATCAAATAGATTGCGGATGCTGCGGCAGTCAGGCCTATAATGATATCGATAGCCAGGGTGAGGTTGCTTCGTTTTTCTCCTTGTCCACCAAACATCGGATAAGAGAGAGCGCAGAGGAGGGCAAAGCCGGAGTAATGAAGAGCGTTTTGCCATAATCCGGGGAGGATACCAAAAATATTGAAATAGATATGCAACAAGGAGACAGCAATCCCTATGAAAAAAATTGCTTTTTCTACCCAGCGCGGGTCTGCTGACTTTTCCTTTTCGATTATTTTCATTAGTGATAAACTGGTAAAAACTTAAGTTCTTTGCCACTCCGTCATTCCCGCGTAGGCGGGAATCCAGTCATTTCAACACATTCTGGATTTCCGCGGGAATGACGGCGCGGGAGACTTTTTACGACGCCATCATTAGTAACCTCCCGGCGTAGCCTGTTACTCCCCCTGACCTCGGGCCTGTCAGAGATACTAATTCCTGAACAGGCCCTAAATGGTGAAAATTATTTGGCCATCAGCTCCTGAGGAATCGTCAGTCCAATCTCCTTAAAGTATTTAGCAGCACCAGGGTGGAGAGGCATTGGCAGTCCTGCCAGTGCTTTTTCCGGCTTAATTGCCTTTGTAGCCTTATGGATTGCATTGAGGAAAGGAAGGTTTTCGTAAATGGTTTTGGTGATCAGGTAGACAGCTTCCTCATCCACATCGGCTCTTACAGCAAGAAAGTTAGGTTGGGCGATGGTGGTAACATCCTCTTTTTGACCGGGATACGTTTCTGCAGGGATAACATATTTAGTCCATAGATTCAGGCCGCCGTCAGCTTTTTTCGCCTGTTCATCGGTAAAATTGAGAATTTTGACCTTATCACCCATG